>DASPRZ010000099.1:0-6413 GCA_035624185.1 Candidatus Acidiferrales bacterium | reverse complement strand
AAGGATGCAGCACTATGTGCCATTGCATCCCAGCGTGGTTGACACGGTGACACCGCTTCTAGACTGTAGAAATCGAAAAGATGATACCCACATACTTGCCATGAATATTTCTACAGCTGGGCGAGAAGGAAAAATTCCTTTAGTCCGCGGTGGACATTTTGTCTGCGGCGATCTTAGGAAATTCGCGGAACAACTCGGTGACGTTATTCAGTGGGAGCAGTCAAATCGCGCATACGTTTTAACCCAAAGCGTATCAGGGGTTGAATGGGTGCATTATAGACATCCGTTGCCAGAGTATGTTTAAGATGCACATATGCTATATTGGAAGGACGTCAAACTCATTTCATAGTACTTTAATCAAAAGCTTGCTATTACGCGTAATTTTGTTCAAAATTAACTTTATGATAGTTTAACACTATATTGATACAGAGCCATGTCAAGCCGCTCTTCCTGCTTACAATTATAATTATTAATCACAAAAAAAGAGGTGGTGAGATAAATAAGAACACCTTTTTACTCAAGCTACGTTTAGCGTGCCTGATAGCAATCATAGTGCTGCCGGTTCTTGCAATTGGTCTTCAAGCCACGATGACGAGGGCTTCCGCAACGTCTGTGCTAGCCGGGGCAGGAATATACAAACCAAATCCCCACTACTGGCAATGGGACGTCGCGAACGTCATGATGGGTGACAATTTTTATGTTGCACTTAGTGAAGTTTTACAGGCCTAGTAGCGATCCACCATATTATGTCTATGAAGGAGGCGCTATCGCACTTTGGGCGTATTATCCCTATACGGGTCAGCTATTAGATACTATCCAGTACAATGGACTTGGCTGACAACAAGTCCCCCCACTATCTCCTGCGTACCAGAATGGTACGACTTTCTTTTCGGGGCCGTCTGTTCCGGTTGACGCAAAGTGGGCAGTCTGGAATTTCTGCTCATACTCCAACGGAACAATCTCATCGTGGTGGGAAGGGCCCCCAAATAGTCACGCTGCATTAAAGAGAACTTTCATTTCTTTTTTTGGTACATCTGAGCTTAAAGCACGTAGCGTTGTGGTAAAAAGGTGATAATCTCTCTCTTTCCTGTAAAAAAGTTAGAAGTCAAATTAGCGTATTATCAACATCCGTCCTGAATACGTTTATGACGTCTACACAGAGTACTGAAACAATACCTGCTTTGTTTGATAATGCTTACGTATATGAAGAATCAGTGTACACTGGAGTCTCTAAATGAAAGGCGAAGAAGCAAAAAGTGATGAAAGACCAATTAGTAAGCTCAGATGGTCACTGATAGGATTATTCGCTGTTATTAGCATTTTTTTAGTGTTATATATAAATCATGCATCTTTTCCTATTATCTATGCTTCTGTACTATTCGTTACCGCGAGTATTTACAGTATAGAACGTTATAGCTTTAAAAACACAGCGATTTTCTTTATGATCACGTGGATTGTGAGCCTTTCTTTTGAAGCGTTAAGCATACAAACAGGGTTTCCTTTTGGATTCTATCACTATAATTTATTATCACCAATCATTCTATTTCAGGTACCTGTAATCGTTATATTTGCCTATTTTGGTGCAGGATACATATCCTGGACACTATCACACGTACTCACCGGACAATACAGCAAAAAACTCGAAGGGAAACAGATCTTTATCGTGCCTTTTATCGCCGCCTTCATCATGGTTATGTGGGATCTCATTATGGATCCTATAGCATCAACTGTGCGATCACAGTGGGTATGGCGAAATCCCGGGCCCTATTTCGGAGTTCCTCTCACAAACTTTTTCGGATGGTTTTTGACCGTTTTTATCTTTTACCAATTGTTTGCCCTCTATCTTTCCAAGTATGATCGGATTCAACCTCAAAAAATGAAAATCCCTACCAGTAAACTGTTCTGGATTGAAGCACCGGTAGTGTATGGCCTGATTGGTTTGTATCCTATACTCGTCTCTGTCGCCATTCACAACGATATCACGGTATCTATGTCGTTAGTTACCGTTTTTACTATGTTATTTGTCTCTCTCATTTCGTTTATCGCAGTTATGAATAATGACCATCTACGCTAATAGAAGCCAGTTTTGCTGTTCTTATCGATCCGTTACCTGAGTACGTGTATGAGGTCTATGTGAAATATTGAAAAGATGTGAGCTTGGTTCAATAACACTTACTGTTCATCTTTTAAACCTGTGGAGGCCCCTCTTGCAACAGCTCTGCTATCCGTTGTGCTGCCGGCACCGCTTGTTCCCACGTTGTCTCGAAGATGGACATGAGATACTCGGCATAAGTAGGGTCGTCCTTCCAGTTCCAGAGCGCAGCAACGCTGGTATCAATCGAAAGGTGTTCAACATCAACGCTTATCGAACTGATGCTCTCACGTCCGTCCCCAATCAGCATAAACATGCCTTGGTACTGGGGAAAGTGGCGCACATCCTCACCAATATCCAACCAGCTTTGTATCTCTTTGATGAACGAATATGAGAAGTCTACTACACCTCGCACGCGCCCTCCTTTCTGTATAAACAATTTGGCACTCTCGGCAAGGCCGAAGTACGAGGCAAGGACTAACACGGAAGGAGGTGTGATATAAATGACTTCATTGTTTGCAGATTCTATAATATTCGAACAAATAGCGAGCGCGTCGGTAACATTTGTTATAACTTCTCCGTCAGTCATTATTATTGGAGATACGAATCCAGTTTATAAAGCTGTGTGACAACACTTTTGTGCTACAATACTTTCATCTGGTTTTGTTCTGTTGCGAGAGATATACTGGCTGGTTGTTAAACATCAGCAAGAGTCGGTTAAAAGCCAATAATACGGCGTTTAATTGCTCTTGAGTCAATATGCGCTTACGGACTATGAGCACGAAAACAGTGTCAAGGAAACACAAGTGCACTGTTTTTAATTCGGTGTTGCCCATTGCTTCTAACATTTCGAGGACCTTTAGACCGGCATCATATATCTCTGGGGGCCCGATGGGTCTAAATTTGTTAGAAGTCGATGGGGTCAGTTACGAAAACATCACGCACCCTCATTTACTATTAATTGGGCGGCCGATTTAACTACAGAATCCAATAGAACGGCGTCTAAATGTCTCTATTATCATTGTCATTTAATGAGAGTTACATACGATGAAGAACAAAAAATCTATCTAGTAGAGTATGAAAACTGTTTTTGGTACTTAGGAACGGAAACATGCGCAGAGGAACGCCTATTTGAGATGTCTAGCGGTTGGGAAAAGAAGGCGCGTGAGTTTAATTATGACTTTCCGATGTCGAAAGTTCAGAGAAATATTCACTAAAACAAGGATTGAAACAGCAAAATTTGATTGCAATTGGCCTGGTGGAATAAAAATGAGAAACGACTATCCGTGGACTAATGTCAAATTATCAGATGAGAAGATTGTTGGGAATTTAGATTCTTTCAAGGTAGGCGTTATTTCAATATCGAGGCAACGGGTTTTTAATATGCACACCGCATGGCGACTTAGATGGACGGGCAAACATTGGTTTGAAGATTGGGAAGAGCGCATTGATAAGCTTACGCTAAAGGATTGTACTAAATGAACGAGTTACACGGAAACTTCCAATAAAACAAGTTTTTCATTATATCTATCTCGCGAATCTTAGCATTGAACTGTTTGTACGCTTGCATTTTTTAAGCTAGCAACAAAAATGTCAAATTAACATTTAAATAATGCGCTAGCATTCTTTCACAAACTGTTATAAATTATCATAGAGTTGCGAGTAATAAAATAGCTTGGAGAAGTAGGCAAATTATTAAATTTTTATCTCAAATGTATAACACATGCAAAATAGCACCGAGACCGCACTAAAAATACTATATGGTCTAGTATAGCTTATCTTTACTGTGTTATTGGAGTACATAAGTACGTAGTAAAAAGAAGAATTTGAAGGGTGTTCGTTTTTCCGTTATTTTACGAAGTGAATAGGCTCATCTGGGCCATCGTTTAAGGGTTTTTAATTTTTTGCAAATGTCAATATGCACTATGTTTTTGACGGTATATGGCCGGCACGAAGAGACTCTATCATAGCAACCATCGCAATTATCCCAGGTAGTATATTGGGGATTACCAAAGGGGAGAATAACAAAGACACCGTTTTCACCTCTTTTCTATTTAAAACGTTGAACACGTATGAATGCGTGTTTAGAGCTTAAAACTAACCCGTATTGTTAGAGTCAAACGCGCAGACTGATGATTAATTACGCCTCGGTACTCAAGCGTTATTAAGGGCGTCCTGTTTAATAGATATGCCGGGTGCTAGAGAACCTTTATGCGCGTACTATAGTATTGTTGATGTGGGAAAAAAGGCAGCATTGGTCATACGGTTAAAAATTCTCTATTTTAGGCCTCCAATTGTTACATGTGCAAATCGCATACATTTAGGGGTAGTTTTATCATCTTACGCGCATTTTTAAGTATTTCAAAAATTATCAGCTAATTTAAAGGATAAAAAGGTGGTGACTTATAATATGTGTTACTTTGCAACAGTATATGGAGCAGTAATCGTGTTGATGATGACCATTCCAATAATCGGCTGTTCCCAAGTTTTAGCACCGATTATAACTACATTCTTCCCGACACTTACACCGACACTTACAGCGATTATAACTACACTCTTCCCGGCACTTACACCGGCACTTACACCCATATCTAAGTAGTAATACTGTTAAATTTGAAGCCACATACGACGTTGGCGACACGCAAACACAACTTTTTATTTATTAGCTTTCACTGTTATAAAAGATAAAATAAAATGAAAAACAAAATATCCGTTTCAACGCCATAAAATAACAAAAACACAACGATAATTATAAATAATTCTCAATGAAGACCGCTACGACTTTTAATCGAGACTCGACTTGCTGTATCTACGGGACCAGAATTGGGGTCGGCCATATAATCGCATAGCTGTATAATGACCATAGTGCAGCCCCAGTAGAAATAAAGAGCGCGCCAAGGACTAGTGTGAGAACTGCTATTTCTAAATTCTCTATTCTCATTTTCATTTTCACGCTACCTTCATCTCGCTTAGCAACATATTTTGTATTACTATGATTAACTATGATCTTTAATAGCTTAAGATTTTACCTTATTTTTCACAATTTTTTTACAAAATTATTGTAAATATCCGCCAGTTTGGAGCGATTTTTTTATAACTCTATAAATAATTACAAGGTAAAAACAAAACGTGCGCTAATCTAATAAAAGGCAATTATAAGCCTTTAAGTAAATTTGATTTTTCTGTTTTTAATACAGTGTCATATATGCAGTTTAGAATAAAAAATAGAGCATCAAAGACAACAGGCATTATTCATCCTTTTTGAAAATGAAAAGGAGACAGCGCTCAATATTATGCAATCCATGTGTAATTTTATACAATTTATAGATAAAACGAGCATTGAGTCTCGCCTCTCAACACTCGCATCTTCAATTAACGCAATAAAACCTTCTTTTCCAAAACAAATCCAATTTTAACTCCCAATCAATAAGAGAAGTCCAACGAAAAGGTCGAGGTCGGGATTCGAACGCGACCGTGGCCCCCACAGGGTGCGCTCTTTTTATAAATGTACCTCGATGTGTCCTTCTTTAAGTAATGATAATCCTAGTGGCTATCCGATAATGTCCAACCTGCTGTCACAGAACTACTCGCCTAATTCTAGTTTTAACTTCTATTCTTTCAGCAATAATAACCTTTCACTTCTCCTTTTAGAGTTTACGCAAGATGAGTTAGAAGCATATAGACTTGGCGAAAAGTGGGACTGAGCAAAGCAACAACACCATGGATAAACAAAACATCTAAAACGCTCTGGAACAATACAGAAGGAGAGATCAGCAAGGCAAGCCTCGAAACGCTGCGCGACTACGTTCTTAACAAATACACCGACATTTGCGCAAGCGGAAGGTACTTAACTTTGCGAAAGCCTTCCTGCTATATCTCGCAAAAAACACGGTTCGATACGCGATACAAAGAGTTTGACCTGTTTTAGAGATGTCCAAAGCGGTCAAGGAAAGCAAACGGGTAACTCAACGGATCTCGTGACAGAGGATATCAAAAATGTGCTTGCCGCTATAGAAGAAAGCCATAAAAAACGTGAGTTTACCACGCGGCAGTGTCAAAACTACAAGGCTCTTGTCCTGTTTGGTGCGTACATAGGACAAAGGCCCATAGCCACTATCCGTAAAACTCACCGTCGGACAGTTTCGAGCTGCTCTACTGCGCGCTCCTCCAGTGCTTGACGTGCTGCCACAACAGGATAAAATAAGGATGCAGCACTATGTGCCATTGCATCCCAGCGTGGTTGACACGGTGACACCGCTTCTAGACTGTAGAAATCGAAAAGATGATACCCACATACTTGCCATGAATATTTCTACAGCTG
>DASPRZ010000096.1:0-8872 GCA_035624185.1 Candidatus Acidiferrales bacterium | reverse complement strand
CCGCTCTTTTGAGACATCTTCCAAGAATATCGCCAACAATGGAATTTCTCACGTGCCCGATGTGCAGGGGGCCATTCGGATTCGCCGATGTATGTTCTAACACGACAGTCTGCCGCAAGCCGATGTTACCGTAAGAACGGTCTTCCTTCGCCACTGTTTCGAGTGTTTTGCACAGATACGGAGCCCCGACGAAGAAGTTGATGTACGGGCCGGCTACTTCAACGCGCTCAATGAGTTTACTTTTGGGAATGTTTTCTGCTATGTTTTGCGCTATGGTGGTGGGAGATGCCTTGTACTTCGGAGCAAGCCGGAACGAAACTGATGAAGCTAAATCCGCAAAATCCCCCCTAGATTCAAGCCCAAGGTCGTCTGCTTCATACCCAGCCCTCTTTAGCGCTTCCCTTAGAAGGGACTCGACGATTTTTTTAAATTCAACGAACATCCCTTATCAGCTTAATGCTCTCCCACGTTGAACCTCAGCGTTGCAGCTATGCCCCCAAATGCCCGCATAAGCTGTTCACCTTCATTAAAATCCGTTGAGATGAACTCGACGGTTGTTCCCGTTTCTCCGGCAGCTTTTATAAGCTCGTCCACTACGTCCTCTTCGCTCACGAGGTCCATTGCTGCTGCGCACTTCGGACATATTCCTCCCCTCACCATCCCCCTGATCGTCTCTTCATTTGTGAAACCACACAGAGGACAGGTCTGCCGCACGCGCTTCAGTCGCAGCGCCTCTGAAAGCAGGAGCATATCGACCGCCCCGAGTTCTAATGCCCTTCGCACTTGATGTTCCCCGTACGTGGCTTTCCCACTATTGCTAACAAGTTCTTTAAAGAACTTCCCTACTGCTTTTTTCTCACGCATTAGGTCGAGTTCCTGTAAAACCTCCTCCCCACTTTCAACGAGCTCAGAGAGCCCATACTCATCCGTGTATGATACATCAAACGCCCCGAGAATCTTTTGCTGGAGCTCATACTGAAGGAACTCACCATCGACAAACTCCTCTTTAGTGGGACTTGGGCCCCCTACAAGTACTCCTTTAAGTTCTGGATGCTGCAAAAACTCATTGCTTGCTGCTTCACCAATACGCTTATAAAATTCGCGAATGGCTATTAAGCGCAGCCGTTCAAAACGCCTCTGTGATTGCCCCCCCTTTGTGTGCTTACCAGCGACCCCGGACGTTAAATGCTTGATCGGCTCAATGTGTTTGCCATTCAACAACCCCACCGTCGCTTCATTTCTGTCGACGACAATGAGGCCAAAGACTTCCTTCTCCCTCAACATCTCCTTAAGCGGCTCAAGGTTAAACGTAGAATCGCATCGATACTGATATGACTTAACCGGCTCAATAGGCTCAACCACGAGGGTCTGCATATCAGTTTTATCACCCCCGAGCGATATTGTGCCGGTAAATATCACGAGTCCATTTTCAGGGGGAAATCGGTAGTATTTGAGGCGTGACATAATTGATGAGAGCGCGCTTTGTACGTTCGTCCTTGTGCTCTTTGACTTTATATTCGATGCTTGCCCGTATTCGTCCCGCAACTGTGCTACAACGTCAGAAATCTGTTTATCAGGTGGTATGTATATCGTGATCAGCTCGGTCGCTTGCCCCCTCTTGCCCTCGAGTGTCTCAATTACTCTTTTGAATTCGTACCGCTTCAATGATTCTGACACAGACATGTAGTTTTTCTCCAGATATGTGAAATTATAAAAGCTAAAAGGGATAAAAACGCGGATGATTCTCTCTCTATCCATCTATTTATACACATACCATGTAACCAATTATATTTAAAAACTCTTTTAGCCTAAGTATCACCGTGCGGCTACTCTGCGGATAGATAAGGCTGCTTAGTAACTTATATATGGTCATAAAATAAGATAACTATTAGTGAATCCGGAATTTTACTGAAATTTTGCTTACTGAGTTATACTATTACAAACTGATTAAACGAATTAAGAAGGTATATGTGAGATGTGTCTTGCCATTCCAGCAGAGGTCGTTACTGTCGAAGGGAATACGGGAACTGTTGACTTCGGCGGATTGCTACAAGAAATTAACCTAGAGCTCGTAGAAGACGTTAAACCAGGCGATTATGTGCTCATTCACGTAGGCTTTGCCATTGAGAAATTAAGCAAAGAAGATGCCTTAGAAACGCTTGCGATTTTTAAGGAGCTTGAAGCCTTGGAACAAGAAAATGCATGAGTTCGGCATCGCTACGGACATTTTTTCAGTCGTCGACCAGACTGCACGGGATAACAAGGCAAAAAAGGTGCTATCCGTCACGGTTGAAGTCGGGCAATTGGCAATGATCAACCCTGAGCAGCTTAAGTTCTCATTTGATGTAATAGCCGATGATGGGCCGTATGCGGGTGCTGAACTCAAAGTCGTGACCGTTCCGGCTGTAGCGAGATGCAAGTGCGGCTTTGAAGGCAGGCTTGGGGACGATGACTATGTGTGTCCGAGTTGCGGGGGCATGTATGAACTGCTCGAAGGTAGGGGCATTTGTGTGAAAAACATTGAAGTGGAACTAGAAGACGATGAGTGATAATTCAAAAAGACGGGCCGAAGTAAGCTGTGCTGGCACGATCGTTGGGCGACCATTGAAAGACAAAAACGTGAGCTTGCTCCATGGCGCGGGAGGCGAGCTGATGAACAGCCTCATAATCGCTGTCCTCTCAAACGTTAAAAATAAGAATGCCGGGGGGATTGGTCTCGAGGCCCTCGACGACGGAGCGGCAATTCCTCTAAACGACGGAAATTATCTCATCTTTACTACCGATACACACGTAGTAAAACCAATATTTTTCCCCGGAGGCGATATAGGGAGGATATCCGTCGCAGGAACGGTAAACGACCTTGCTGTGATGGGCGCGGCTCCTGTTGCCCTGACGAGTGCCATTATAATGGAGGACGGTTTTCCAATAGATGACTTGCGCACCATAATTAACTCAATGGATGAAGCCACCCAAGAGGTAGGGGCAGCAATAGTGACAGGTGACACGAAAGTTGTAGAGAGGGGAGCGCTGGATAAAATAATCATCAACACAGCGGGAATTGGATTTACCAAAAATCCCGTACGTGACTGCGGGTTAAAGCCAGGAAATAAAATTATCATAACAGGGACTATCGGCGACCATGGCATCGCCGTTCTTGCCAAGAGAGGGGACTTCCAATTTAGAACAGAACTCATATCCGACGTGGCTCCCATCTGGCACACCATTAAAGCCGCACTCGAGTCTGCCGGAGACGGGAACATAACGTCTATGAAAGACCCGACACGCGGGGGCGTTGCAAGCGCGTTAAATGAGATGGCCCAAAAGAGCAGCGTGAAAATTGTCATCGTGGAAGAGCAGCTGCCCATGAACAAATCTATAAAGGTTGCTTCTGAAATGCTCGGTATAGACCCTCTTGAAGTAGCAAACGAGGGCAAAGCACTCATCGGCGTTGAAGCAGAGATTGCGGAAGACGTACTCGATGCGATACGGAGGACAAAATACGGGAAAAACGCGTCGATAATCGGAGAAGTAATGGAAGGACATGCAGTTCTTATGAAGACAGTTATTGGCGGCAGTCGATTTATAGATCCTCCCCTTGGAGACCCTGTACCACGGGTGTGCTGAATGCATAATGATGCGATCACATCGGGCATTGTGGCTCGAATAATGCCCAAAACAAGTGAAAATTAGAGTTACATAAAGCTTTAATATCAATACACGTCATGAGCATGTTTGGGGCGTAAGGCATTTTGATTGATGCGCTTTTTAACCGTTTTTAATGCGTATCTACGATGCCCAACTTAAGCTGCCCGGGTAGTGTAGTGGCCTATCATGGGGCCCTGTCGAGGCTCCGACTCGGGTTCAAATCCCGACTCGGGCGCTCTTTTTTCGCAGTTTTTTGGTGATTTGACGCTATTTATGTTATTATTTAGAAAAAGAGCTTCCGGCTATTTGAACAGTAGTGAATAGTAAAAGGAGGTTTCAGTTACTTTAACCCATCATCTGACGTATAAATGTCAATCGAATCATATCCCTCTATATCTTGTTTCACCTCTCTCCAATGCCCCTCAATCTCCTCTTCTATGTACGGATCAAGAGACTCCTTAGCCTTGCCGATCCACGCTGATCTGAAGCTTTCGTGCAGCACATTTAGGATCGTTTCATCCGCCTCAATAGGCGTTTCAAGGTAGCCCTTCGCGAGCGTTATATCTCTCTTTATGGTTGGGTTCCAACACAGGATATCATCTATTTCAAGTCCCATCTCATCGCAGAACTTCCTCATAGCCCCGTAGATTGCCTTAAGGTCACTGACCTGTTTCTTCACATTATCACATTCCTCTTTCCACCTATCAGGTTCTCCAATTCCCATTGAATAGTTCTTAAAGGCATCCATTAACTCGTTGACGATTGTATTAGCGTCGAGCTCCTCCTTAAATAATCTATCATAGGCCTCTAGGAACCCGATAACAAAGGCACGCAAATGCGCGATATCCAAGGATGCATAGCAGTCTAACTGTAATGTTAGGAGCATGACCTGATACATTGTTTCAGTGAAACAGACACTAAACACTGTACAGAGGAATTGAGATCTTTCATAGAATCGAATAAAGTTCTTGTCACGAACTCGATAGTGGTCTTCCTCATATGGGCACGCATCGAACAACCGCTTACTCTCGACTTCGTCGTCGCGTTCCATTGCCCGCGCGAAGAGCTTGTATCGTTCAAGTGCACCGAGGTGCGCATAGTGCTTGTGCAGTTGTTTTAATGTTTTTGACATGCTCGTGCTGTATCTATCTGCGAGATGTCCAAGTATTTTCTATCGCTCATGTTTCTGACTTGAGGGCTTGCTCGAGTGCCTCAATCCTCTCCTCCATATTTGACGTTTCTATAACTCGAATTCCGATACCAACAAGATAGCCAAATGTTCTCGCTCTTTGCACTGTGCCGATCGTAGTATCCTCACGCACTAAGTTAATGGCGTCTTCTAAGATATGAAGCAGGTCTTTAGCTTTTTCAATGCGATAAGATGTCAAAAAAATGGTTTGACAGAATGCACTGTGGGATTTTACATTTAATCCAGCTCTTCTCATCTTTTGGTATTCACGATTATACTCTCTCCGAACTTCTGGATCCTTGTAAGGCATTAAATTACCATTACATTATAATTACAGCCTTCAACTGAAGGTTTCAGTTCCATTTTTAAATATTTGACATTTGTTAAGTCATACTGCGTTTTGCTAACTTAACATACTTCAAAATACTATACGCAGGTTTTCTCTTAGCTTTTATTCTAGTAACCATTTGCCGGAAATATTTAAGCATTTTTAGGGCGTGCTCTTATGGGGTGCTAGAATGAATATAAAGGAATTACAAAAACGATTAAAAGAATTGGAGGTCGTTAATCCAGAAACAGGAGCTGTAATCCCAGAAAGAACCCTTAGAGAGTGGGCTTCTCAGGACTTTATTCCGCAGCCCATCCTCGCTACGCGAAAAACCCGCAGAAAAGCAGGACGTCCTCCCGGATCTGTATCTAAGGGTAAGAGAAACGAGATAATAGTTCGAGGAGCCCCAGGGCGACATTATGAATGGCCCGAAGAAGCTGTTTTTGAAGCGGCAGCGTGCTGGGCATTGAAACACCTTAACCCACGACAAGGGTCTGTCCCAAAAGAGACAATAAAGCGGGTGAAGATGCTAGTCCACAAATTCTTTGAAAATGTTTCAGCTGTTGGATACCGGATAGACTATAGTCCCGATGGAATAAAGAGAGCATTTTTTTCGAGTTATGATATTGATCCACTTTTTCGTACTTATTTGACCGCTTATGAAAAGGCTTTGAATAAAGTGCCGCTAACTGATCGGGTAAAAATCACATACTACTTTGTGCCCCTCCATTGCCGTAAAAATAATTTTGATACGTATCCGTTGTGGAAAATCGCTGACGTGAGGCTCGAACACGTGGCCGGAGATCAAGATTTCCTGGCGTTTAAACGTATAGAGCGTTGGGAATATATTGACCCTGATACAGAAAAACCTCTTGAAATTGATTGGGATACGAATAATTGCTAAAAATTTGTTAAAGCCCCGCCAAACGGCGAGAGGTTTTTAAAATATATTATGCCAAGCGGCAGATAGTAGTTCACAAGTCTATGGATGCAAATAGGTCATCGCGCGAAGCAGACACGTATCCAGTACTTCATGTAAATATCATATACATACTCAGACAGCGGATGTCAGTAATGTGCCCACTCTACATCTCACATTACTTTTAATGTGCCCGTAAACAACAAAGCAGTCTAATAATTTCTCAATTGCATTTACTGATGCACTCTCTAAAAATTTAGGAATTTATTTATTGAAAGAGGGTAATGCTCTCTCATCTTTTTAACAATAGCATTCGAATCACGTGAAGCCGTTTGAGGGAATTTATAGAGTGAGGTGAGATACTGAACACATTATCGCAGCTTCTCATCACAGTGGTGCCTTTAGCCATTGCGTCTATGGTGAGCCCCCTGTCAGTTATCACTGTAATGACAGTGCTCAGCGCTGGTGAGAACAGGGCGAGAAAAGGGATTTTGTATGTCTCAACATACTTTGCAACCTTCGCCGTGATATGTCTTATTTTCTTAGCCATCGGTAGAGCGACAACGAGCGGAGGAAAACCATCATTGACTACGATTAGTATTGATATCATCTTGGGCATGCTCCTCCTCTATGCAAGCGCTCACTCCTTCGTGAAGAAGGGGAGTGAATCGAAGACCTTTGACCCGAGCACGATGGGGACAACTGCTATTGTGTCTATGGGGGCGTTTTTCGGAGTGGGCAACATCTCATCGTCCCTTCCCGCACTCGCTGCTAGTAAAGACATCGGGGTTGCTACGGTGAGCCCCATCGACAAAGCTTTCGCATTTGCCATTACGATGGTGATTGCAATGTCGTGGTCTTGGGCGCCTTTGGCAATTTACGTCGCATCACCAAAGAACTTCGACCGATACCTCAGCCCGTTTACCCGTTGGTTAAAAAAACACGGAGGGGAGCTGATAACTCTCGTTTTTCTTTTGGTAGGCTTATATCTTCTTGTAAGGGGAGCTTCTGACCTAATTGCACTGTAGGATGCTGTCAAAGTGCAAGTTATGTGTCATTCAATTGGAACACAAAGCGCGTAAACGTAGCGGGTTTATACTCTTTGTACAGTGTAAATTTATATCTACTACTTAACAGACTTACATAGCGACAAATCGTTATGGCCGACGACTCAGAATTCATCACCAAGCTCATCAGATTCGGTCTCAGCGAGAAAGAGGCACAGCTCTACTTCCACCTGCTCAAGTACGGGCCAAAGACCACTTCCCTGCTCGCAAAATCGCTCAAGACGTATCGGGAAGACGTCTACCGCATGGTTACCAGCCTCATTGACAAGGGCATGGTAAACCCATCACTTGCCTCACCAACGGTCTATGCAGCAGTGGAAGTTGATATCGCTCTCGATGCCGCGCTGAAAAAGCACGAGACTGAACTCCGTGAGATGGAAAGGAGAAAACTTGAACTGATGGAGCTCTCACAACAGAACCGTTTTAGGCCGTCTGATGAATTTAGTTCATATAAGGTAATCAGAAGCCTTAGAGAATTAAGCGTGGTTGTGTCTCTCGCAAGTTCAGCGGAGAAAGAAATACTATCTGTTGGCACTCAGATGGGACTTATCGCAAGTTCTTTATACGGCTTCACCGAAGAAATCAAGAAATTTAGAGCCCGTGGCGGGAAGGTGAGACTTATAATTGATATTTCATACCCACTGATTGAACTGGTGCAACAAGAGTTGAACAAGGGTGTGGATGTACGCCACTTGGATGGGTACACGGGGGTAATTTTTATAGTGTTTGATAGAAAAATTGCTTGTAGTGCGATTAATTTCGATATCAAGAGAGCTTCACTTGATGAACCGATAGCAGGGCTGCAAATCGATGACCCGTCCTATGCAAATTATCTCGTATCCACCTTCGAACTGTTGTGGAAGCAGTCAGTCCCCGCAGCACAACGGATAGAAGAGCTGCTGAGAGAAGGGCCTCCACAGATATGAACAATGGTCGCATTGTGCCATTTAACTATGTTTGTAATGCGCCCAGTCGACCGCTAATACGCGATTGGTAAGAATATAAGGTTTGTTACATTGCTCCCATTAGATAATGTCTCTATAACAACAAGAAGCAGTTAAGTGCATATATTTCACATATGTAATAGCATTCACCACACTGCCATATTTGTCATGAATTTGCACCTCTTTATGTGACTATATGGAGGTAAAACGCTTGTTCTTTTTTTACTAGGGTCAATAACCCCACCACCAGTACCAAGACGGTATAGCCCACGGCAACCACATTCTTTTTCACCACCTTTACCAATTTTTAATTTTTTACATATTTTTTATATAAATAGTTATATAATTATATATTCATCTTATTGTGGAGATAGTATCTAATAAGAGCAATCAAATAGAGCTTACATTCTTGCTAATGACATATTAGGCGTTGAGTGGGCGCGTTATCGACATCCGCTGCCTGAGTATGTGTGTGATGTATATATGAAGTACTAGGGCGATGTTTGCTTCGTTCAATAACACTTACTGCTCATCCTTTAAACCTGTGGAGGGCCTTCTCTCAGCAGCTCTTCTATCCGTTGTGCTGCGGGGATTGACTGTTCCCATAAATTCTCGAAGGTAAAGATCAGGGAATTTATATAGACAGCGTCATTTGTATTAAACCCTGAAGCAGGTTCATCGAGCGACATACGCTTGATATCGGCATTAATCACACTAACGCAATATTTCCTATCCATCACGCCGAAATATATCCCCCGGTACTGGCTGAAGTGACGCACG
>DASPRZ010000042.1:0-6790 GCA_035624185.1 Candidatus Acidiferrales bacterium | reverse complement strand
TTGCTTTCAGCATTCCTGGTGGCAATAATATCTCTTTCAATCTTTGGCATTAGCTCAGCAGCAGCGCAAGCCCCTGCTCCTGCTTCAACTGTATGGTCAAATACCTATGGCGGAAAGACGGGTGATGCGGGCTTTAAAGTTATTCAGACCAGTGACGGCGGATTTATCGCTGTCGGTACGACGGCTTCTTTCGCTGATTCGCCTAATTTGCTTGATGTCCTCGTGGTTAAGACCGCTGCTGATGGCTCCACACAGTGGATGCAAACCTATCATCCGAGCAGCGTTGCCCACACGTGGAATGTCGGAATGGACATTAAACAGACTAGTGATGGCGGGTATATCATAGGCGCACTAACATCACCGCAACTTATTCCTATTAATCCTGCTAACCTTTTCGGATTAAATCCTGTTGCCATAACGACTACCGATGCCTATCTCATCAAAACAGGTAGTGACGGTGCGGTCCAATGGCAGCAAACATACAACTTGGGTAAGTTTGATGCACCTATGGCCGTTGCAGAGATGCAGGATGGCTTTGTCGCCGTTGGCGTCACATCGTCCATAACTAACTCTCTGGATGGCTTCGCATTGAAAGTTAATCCTTCAGGAACTTTAATGGAAACACGGGTATACGGCACACCGAGAACTCAAGATGGGCTGTATGACGTCGCGGTTACTGGAGACAACCAAGCTGTAGTTACCGGTTACACACAGACCGCTCCGGGCAAGCCTCTTGACGTCATGGTTGCCAAGTTAGATGCCGGATTAAACGTTATGTGGCAAAACACCTACGGGGTAACCGGCAATAACAACGTCGGCCGTTCTATTAAGGTAACGTCAGACAATGGTTATATTGTAGGTGGCACGTCTTACACGGCCAATCCTCCAGTAACATCGAATGGCAACAATATGCTGCTACTCAAAATCGATCCCAGCGGAGCAGAAGCATGGTCGAGAGTATTCGGAGGACCAGGTGATTCTCGTGGCTTCTCGGCACAGCAGACGAGAGATGGCGGCTATGTCATTGCAGGAACACTCCAAGCTCCTGAGACTCAGAGGTATGATGGATACATAGTCAAGACCGACCTGAATGGTGAGGAATCCTGGCAGAAGCTTGTCGGAGGAACCATGTTTGACCAGCTCTACTCTATCCAGCAGCTAAATGACGGCAGCTACATCGCCGCAGGCGTGAGAAACAATCCAGTACCAGGAGTCAGCAACAGCCCGTGTAAGGTTCCGTTAAATTTGTGGATGATTAAATTAACAGAAGGCACTCCAGTAGCACCGTTTAATTGCGTTTCCTCGGTTCCAGCAAGTGGAGCGACCAATGTCGCAATAAACGCTCCAATAACGGTAACCTTCAACAGACCGGTCCAGGTTCCAAACAACGGTGGTTCGCCGACTGGGATAATCCTCAGTTGGCTGGGTGGCGGAGTATCACAAGAACAAGCTATAACAGTCGTGCAAGTGACAGGCGACACAATCCAGATTATACCAGCAAACACGTTAGCATTGGGAACTCAGTATACATTGACTATTCTGCAGAACGGCGTTCTTGACTTAAACAACAACCCGTTACCAGCACCTTGCGTGATACAGTTCGTAACGCAACAATGTGCAGCACCATCGAATGTCGCATTTACGGGAGCGATGCGCGTACCAGGATACATGTCCTATTTGATGTGGTCCTTCCAGAACGATGGAGGCTGTGATGCTTGGGTCGCACCGTGGGCTAAGGTCTACAGCACTTGCGCAACACCTAACAAAGTAGTTAGAGCGAACTGGTACTTCCCGACTGGCGAGGGACAACAAGCAGTGACCACGACTATGGGCCTTGGCTGGGGTAAAGTGCAACCAGGGAGCGCGACAACATTCGTTACGCCTGGTATCATGAAGCCTTACGATACGTATGCTGTTTCGTGGGCTAAAGTGTGGGACCAATATTCACAACAGTTCCAACCACAGATAGGTCCGAAGGTAACTAAGCTATAAAAATTAAAGTTGTGAAAGAGGGGTTAACAGCCCCTTCTTTTATCCTATTTTTCTTCGGTAATTTTTGCTTAATTTGTTTTTCGTGCATGTTTCCTTTCATGAGCTTGCAGGTACTTCGCATTAAGGCACGATGAAGTCATTTAGCGTTTTACGTCACCTAATACGCGTAGCAAAGAGCTATCATGTTCTGTAAGTTAGATGACGAGGGCCCGTTCGTCTCCTACCACTTTAAAGTCGTGCCAGAAGTGGCCGGGCTTCCGGACGAGCTGTAAGACGAAGCCACGTTCAGGGCCGTGCGTGGTGAGGGGGGTTATGGTAATTCCTGTGAGAGCATGATTATCGTGAATGAGTGAGTTAGTGAGTGAGAGAGTGGTGTAACAGTGTTGTCATTTAATTCTTGCTATTGGTAGTGGGGGAGACAAAGGATGACACTAAGAAATGTACATATCAAATTACGAAGAAACAATATTTACGACTAGGATTAATAACACCACAATCACGATAATAGTCGCAGAAGTAAATTGCATTACGCTAATGGCCTTATTTACAGTAGATTTAATGACTACATTATCGTTATCTCCGATTGCATAGCTTCCCAGTTTTACGAATTTAACCCCGAGTCCGCCGGCGAAAAGAGAGACAGATAGTCCTGAATTAATCGCATTTTTTTTTCTATAGTCTCTTTTCAGGATTCTCAAAGCTTGAGAACCCGCCTGTTTGCCTGCTGCAAAATAAAATCCCAAAAGCATCAGGGGCAGAGCAATGCGCGTGGGTAGGTAATTCACAACATCATCAAGTCGCGCAGAAAAAGCTCCGACCGCTTCTCGATGATCCTTGTACCCAAGCATCGAGTCAAGGGTATTAACGACTCGATAAAACATTGCACCTGCAATTCCAAAGACTGCAAAAAATAAAAGCGGAGCTACTATGCTGTCAACCGAATTTTCGCCAATAGATTCGCATACTCCCGACAGTATCTGTTCCCGCGTTAACGTCGATCTATCCCGACTTACAAGCGACCGCATGCGAAATCTTGCTTGTTCAACGTTGCTGTACGCGAGTTCTGAGACGCATACAGCCTCCTTTTTCAACGTCGCTATGGTAAAAGAGGACTTCAAGGCGTATGCACTCACCGCTATGTATATCAAAAGGTAGATCAAGTTACCACCAACAAGCCTAAGTCCAGCGATTTGAAAGAGTATTGTGGGAATAATAAAAAGAAAGATTGTTAAAATCGCAGCAAGTGTACCTTTGATTCTCTGTCTCCTCTTGCTGCCTGAATAGAGCCTCGGTTCAAAGGAGGATATGACCTTGCCTATCCAGACTACTGGATGAAATGGGGCCGGAGGTTCGCCGACATAGATATCAATCATTAAAGCAAAAAAAAGGATTGATACTTGCAGCACGAATAAATCAATCATTTTATAGATCCTTCAGCTAGTCCTTTGTCAATTTTCCGCACAATAACTTTTGAAGCCGTATCGCTCCTAGTGTTAAACGCATGGTCTTATTTCTGCGAGGAGACAAGCTTCTCGTCCCAAGCTCGAGTTATTACAAACTTACACGAGATGCACGGCAAGCCAGAGTGCAAACACACGGTCTGCCAACTGAGAGGAATGGCCCTTATATTAAAAAACTTACACACACGCGGTCTATTATACCTTCTCGTTTGTGTAATATGGTTGCCTGTGATCATTATGTATTTCCGATCCATAATGTGAGCTATTAAAACCATCAAGCTATAATAAGGGATCGCGCACTCATCTAAGCTTCACTGGATCTATAAATCCTCCTCTTGTCATAAGATCTGCAAGCACGATAGCTACCATAGACTCAGCTACTGGAACTACCCTCGGCAGAATGCATGGATCGTGCCGACCTGTAATAGTTAGTCTAACCTCCTCTTTTGTCTTCAGGTGTACTGATTTTTGAGGCTTAGTGATAGATGATGTTGGTTTTACTGCCAACCGGCAGACTATCGGGTTGCCTGTTGATACGCCGCCAAGGATGCCTCCTGCCCTATTTGATGTCAGCTCAATATTCCCAGCGTTTACTGTAAACGCGTCATTCATCTGACCTCCGGTGAGCGTTACAGACTTAAATCCAACGCCTATCTCAACGCCTTTTACAGCTCCTATACTCATCAGAGCCTTTGCAAGTTCAGCGTCAAGCTTATCAAATACCGGCTCTCCTACTCCCGCAGGCACATTAAACGCAACGATTTCAGCAATGCCACCAACACTTTCGCCAATCATTTTTGCACGTTTTATGCACTTTTCCATCTGAACTGATGCATCCGGATCACAGCATCTCACGACGCTCATTTCAGCTGCCCGTAGATCCTCAGGCGTTTCAAAAACAAAGTTCGATTTGATTCCATGAATTTCCACTACGTGTCCAAGCACCCGTACTCCAAAGTATTCGAGCAACCTCTTCGCTATCGCTCCAGCAGCAACCCTACCCACAGTCTCTCGTGCGGATGATCTTCCACCTCCCCTGTGATCCCTATGTCCGTATTTTACAAAATAGGTATAATCCGCGTGTCCAGGTCTAGGAACATATCTTATTTGCTCGTAGGAGCTTGAGTCTGTATCTTCATTTCGTACGAGCATTGAAATGGGTGTCCCAAGCGTCTTGCCTTCAAAAACACCAGATAAAATCTCTACAGTATCTTTTTCAGTGCGTGAGGTAGTCACGTCACTTTGACCTGGGCGCCTCTTGTCAAGCTCTTTTTGAACATATTCGGTGGTTATTGTGAGTCCTGATGGGCAACCATCCACGATTGCTCCTATTGCTGGTCCATGACTCTCGCCCCAGGTTGTTACCCTAAACATTTTTCCGTATGTATTCATATTTGTAAAATGTCAACGTCAACATTCTTCATTCATAGTTATTCATTAGGAGTAGGTTCAATGTTTGCCCCTAGAGCAAATAGATCATCAAAGAAATCCGGGTAGGAGACATTAACCGATTCTGCAGTATCAATCTGTGTTTCTCCTTCTGATGCGAGTCCAGCTACAGTTAGCGCCATAACAATTCTATGATCTCCGTACCCGTGGAGTCTTGTCCCCACGGGTTTCGTCCCTTTTATAATGAGGGACTCGCCAGTTACCCCGATGTCAACGCCCATTTTACGAAGTTCTGTTGTCATTGCCAGCAGCCTATCAGTCTCCTTGTAACGAAGATTTGATACATTACAAATTTCGGTTTTCCCTTTTGCAAAGGTTCCTAGCACAGCAAGAATGGGTACAAGATCTGGAACGTCGCCGGCATCGATTTTTACACCTATGAGCTCTGCTCCATCCACGGTGACTTCATTATCTTTCCATTCGACCCTTGCTCCCATCTCCTTTAAGATGTCTACAATCCTCTCATCACCTTGCCTGGACCTTACAAGACTATTTACGGTTAATCTCGAGTTCGTTATCGCGGCAGCAGCTAAATGGAATGACGCAGATGAAAAGTCTCCGGGCACATAAATATCCATATCTGAGTATTCTTGTGCGCCGGGAATCATGAATTCTCGGAAGTCCGTAATCACATTTATTCGAGCATTTTTAAGAAGTTCAAGTGTTATCTCAACGTACGGCCGTGACCTTATATCATGAACGTTAAGTGTGGTATCACTTTGACAAAGTGGGCACGCTATTAAAAGTGCTGATATGAACTGTGAGCTTATCGGACTGATTATGTTAGAGCGTCCACCTCTCAGTACTCCTTTAACAACAATTGGTGCCGCCCCATTTTCCTTTGATGACTCGACGTGTGCGCCAAGTTCATTCAATGCATCGACGAGCGGTGCGTTTGGTCTCTTCCTCAAACTTGAATCTCCAGTGAGAATGCTCATACCATCGATAAGGGAGCAGACGGCGACCATGAAGCGGAGCGTCGTGCCGGAATTCGCACAGTCGATAACATCCTCTGGTATCTCAGGCTCCCCGCCAACGCCATCAACAATGAATTCATCCTTCACTTTGGTAATAGACGCCCCTATAGACTCGCAAGCTCTAAATGTTGCGCAAGTATCATTTGAAATTAACGGCTTGAATATTCTTGAGCTTTTAGAGAGACTTGCCATAATAAGTGCACGATGTGTATAGCTCTTAGACGGGGGAGCATCTACACGGCCCTTAATTTTCGAGCTTAATATCTTAACGTTCATATCATATGAATGATTAATTCCAATTTATATAAACGTGGTGACCATGCTGCACAGACTGGAAAACGAAATAGAAATGCTTGAAAGGCATTTAGAGGTGCTGAATGCCGTCGTCACTAGTGAGCCAATAGGAATATCAAAATTGTCAGAGATGACGGGATATTCCAAATATAAGGTGCGTTACTCGCTAAGGGTACTTGAATTCGATGGACTTATAAAACCGTCACCTTATGGAGCTATTACAACAAGCCAGGTCTCAGAGTTCTTAAAAGATTACAAGAATGTACTTGATAGATCATTGGCTAAACTGGAGGAGGTAAAAAAAGACTATAAACAGCAAACCAAATAATCCAGAGCGACTTCACGGGATACTCGCTAGAGTTGTAAAATTAGAGAGTATTAGTCATCTAATAGCTGTTCGATTTCACTACCTTAAAGCTTAAGTAAAAAAAGCTTGTATTAAAGAGTTGCTCAATCGCTAGCCGCCATAACTCAGTTGGTAGAGTGCGTGGCTGTTAACCACGATGTCACAGGTTCGAGCCCTGTTGGCGGCGTTTAGGGGCCTGTAGCTTAGCCAGGTCAGAGCGCCCGGCTCATAACCGGGCGGTCACCGGTTCAAATCCGGTCAGGCCCATCCAA
>DASPRZ010000065.1:0-23809 GCA_035624185.1 Candidatus Acidiferrales bacterium | reverse complement strand
TCTTCAATTGTTACTACGGTGCCACCAGTCGCTGTTATTTTTTTCCGAGCTAAATCAGTGAAATTCACGGCGGCAACAGTCACAGGATGATCAAGCACGCCAGCTCCTAGAACTTTTCCAGGTACAACTATAACGTCACTTAATTTTGTATATCTATTAATACGACTCAAATTTACTTCACAGTGATTTTTTGAAGGAGACTCCAGCCTTCTAGCTATCTCCTTCCATATGCTGGCTTCGTGCTCTCTTGAATACCTCTTTAGATCTTCAATAAGTTGTATTAACCGTAAGTTGGTTTTTTTAATGTTTTTTTTGCCCATGGAAATCTACTCTAATACTCACTCAAACTTCAATGTGCGGGGGGTGCGATTTGAACGCACGAACTCCTATGAGACTAGGCCCTCAACCTAGCGCCTTTGACCAAGCTTGGCAACCCCCGCCTATCCAAAACTTTTCAAATATTCATTCAGCTGGTCTGATTTATCTCTCAATGATTCAACTGATTTAACCAACAAGTTTTTAGCGCTCATTGATCCATCGGATTCCACATAAAATATGAAAGATTGAGCGTCTCCCGTAACTTTTATTGCACCCGTATCACAGGCTATGCGGCACAAATTGCAAAGAGAACACTGGAGTTCGTCTGTAATTTTAGCGTGCTGCCCATCAATCTCTATTATTTTTTTCGGACAAACTTCTTCGCATTTTCCACATCCATCACATTCATCGATTACAAACCGTGGTACATACTTATAACTAGCTGCGATTGCTGGTTGAAACTTTGCATGATCCTTGCCGCACCCTTTTCTTGCTATCGCTTCGAGCATTATCACTTGGTCTTTGAACAGCTTTACTATCGGTATCTCGTCTTCTACAGGAACGACTTCTGCGTCTGAAGATTTTAAATCGCGTGAATATACGACCGTCGGTCCCTTTACATTTAATGTTAAAGAGACTTGGCAAAACGAGCATCCCTCTCCGTTGCATGTGCACTCTGACGCAGGAACATACTCAGCACCTCCTGTCAAAGGTATAAGTCCAAGTCGTAATGCCAGCATCTCGTCAAATAACACTGACGTATTGTTGTAGAAGTTGACATCATCAATTGACATAGAGTGCACGTCAGTAATCATACCCCTTCTTATACTATTTGCGAACGCAGGGGTAACTCCTGAGAGTATAAAGCGCGTCTTCCTATCCGTAAACTCAATGAAGTTCAAATCCATGTAGCACCTTGATTCATATTCTTCTCCCCCGTCTTCCGCCTGGTGCCCTAGTCCCATCGTGAGGGATTGGAGTTGAATCTTCAATCCTACCTATTTTTAGACCAGCGCGCGAAAGCGCTCTTATTGCGGCTTGAGCTCCAGGTCCAGGGCTTCTTTGTTTATTTCCCCCTGGCGCTCTAACCTTTACATGGACACCCGCAATCCCCTTATCAAGCGCTTGTTCTGCTACACTCGTAGCAAGTTGCATGGCAGCGTAAGGCGAACTCTCGTTTCTGTCCTGTTTGACCACCATCCCACCGGAAGATTTTGATATAGTTTCTGCACCGCTGAGATCTGTAATCGTTATGATCGTGTTATTGAAGGATGCGAAAATGTGTGCGACCCCCCACTTTTTTTCAGCCATATAATCTATGTCACTCCTTATCTGCTTTTGAGCTTTCTACAGGCACATTATTATACATAGGTGAACGCTTGTAGAATTCGATAATCTCTTCTTCTCCCATTGGTACTGCATAACTTGGGACAGTAACTCTGCGTCCTCCGATTGCTACGTGACCGTGAACTATTAGCTGTCTCGATTGCTTTGTTGAATTAGCGAGTCCTTTTTTATGAACTCGAGTTTGTAGTCTTCTCTCGAGAACATCTTCGACTTTAAGGGTGAGCACGTCATCCAAGGTTGAATCGCTTTGTATCAGACCTATCTTCCTAAGCTTGCTCAGAAATTTCTCTCTCTCAATTTTTGCGTGCTCTCCGCGTTCTCCCAGCTCTTGAGTCTCGAAAAGTAATTTCCTTGACTCTCGGCGATATTTTCTGAGCGTCGTTGCAGCTTTCCAGATCTCCCTCTTATTCTTTAATCCATAACTTTTCACAAGCTCTGCTTCTGCGCTGATTCTTGTTCCTTGCCATGGGTGACTAGGCTTGTCAAACGTCTTTTTGTTTTTGCCAGGATACCCCATTTTCACACCTAAACTACTTTAACTATTGTCTCTTTTTGCGCTGAACTCCTACAGTCGCACCTCTGCGACCCGTTGATTTAGTCCTCTGACCTCGCACCTTGTGGCCTCTCTCGTGACGAATGCCTATATAGCTACGCGTCTTTTTCATGCGATTGATGTCTTCTCGTAGCATTAGGGTTAGCTCAGAGCCGAGTATATGTCTATCTTGACCTGTTGTAACGTCCTTTTGATGGTTGAACATCCATGTCGGAATATTGCTCTGAAAGTTTTCTACAGCTGCCCTCAATTGTTCAATCTGGCCATCTTCGAGGTAACCCATGGTAAGAGTGGGATCTACCTTTGCACTTTCGGCTAGGATTCGAGCAGTCCGAATTCCAATTCCTTTCAATCCAGTTAACGCATATTGGACATCTTTCTTTCCGTCTAAATCAGTTTGCGCAATCCTTATTATGTACTTAATTTCCTCTTTCTGGGGTTCTGTCTTTGCCAAATTGATTCCTCTTGCCCATTGGATTTTAACCTATCATGGTATTTATAATTAGGCACGATTTGTTCGAGTTTTTTTACGGTATCTCATCGTAACAGGCGCGTAAAGATCCCGCAAAGCGCTGGGGGTGGGATTTGAACCCACGAGTCCCAGAGGAACACTGGTTTAGCAAACCAGCGCCGTAGACCAGGCTTGGCTACCCCAACTTAAGTTATGTGGGCGTGCAGAAAGGTCGTCATTTTGCAGTATGACAGAGCTCACAGTTCCTTCTCTGTTCCACACCCCCGCGAGCGTCAAACGTCCATGATAAGTTTGCTCCCTTCTGGGCCTCAACCGGTGTTCACGGCGAAGATACATAACAAACCCTCCGATCAGCTACATATCACCGATGGCCCCGCAGGACGGAGCATCATTGTTGAAATTATGGGATGATCAAACTACTAAAACGCCTTCCCTCTGCTTCGCCCCCCACATACCGACGCTTTTGGGTTACAGATGACGCCGAGCCATCCGGGCTAGCCCACTTATTTGTTATAGGTACTATCGGCAATAAATATATCGTTGACTTTTTACACCCTCCAAAGTTCGTCATCTCGCCACGAACGTTAGTTCATGCGGGAGTCGCAAAAACGCTATTTGTGATTCGCAACTAGAGCTAGTTCGTTTGTAGATTTCATCCTTTTATGACGCCAATGGGCTTTAGTTTTAGCACGACCTCAGATAAGTTAAGCTTATTGACAACGCGTATAACTTCGTCTATTGGTTTGTAAGCCTCAGGTGCCTCTTCTGGTATATCGGAAACGTTCCCAGTTTTTATGAATACGTGCTTTTGTCTGAGGTCTTCAATGACCTCCTTAGAACCTAACTTATGTTTGGCTGCCTTTCTGCTCAGCACTCTACCAGCTCCATGGCAAGTCGAACCAAAGGCCATCTCCATAGCCTCTTTTGTACCACATAACACGTATGAGGAAGTTCCCATGCTTCCAGGAATTAACACAGGTTGCCCTATACCATAGCTCGGATCTTTATCAAATGACCTTGTTGCGCCTTTTCTATGGACGTAAACCTCTTTTGTTTCACCATCAACTTTATGCTTTTCAAGCTTAGCGATGTTGTGGGCCACATCATAAACCACGTTAGCTGTGGCATTAAATTCACGCTCGAACACCTCTCTCACCCAAAAAGACATCATTTGCCTATTTGTCCACGCATAGTTCGCCGCAGAACTCATGGCGCTAAAGTAATCATTTGCCTCAGTTGAATCAGCAGGAACGCAAGCAAGTTGCTTATCGGGGAGCTGAATGTCATATTTAGAAGCTGCTGATTGAAAAGCCCTCAGATAGTCCGTGCATATTTGATGTCCAGCGCCTCTTGATCCTGAGTGAACCATTATGCACACTTGGTTTTCCCACAGACCAAAAGTGTGAGCTACATCTTTGTTATATATTTCAGCGACGTACTGTACTTCTACGAAGTGATTGCCGCTTCCGAGGCTTCCTAATTGGGGCATTCCCCGCTTTTTGGCTAACTTACTTATTTTTGAAGGATCCCCACCTTCCATGTGTCCGTTGCTCTCACAGTGCTTAAGGTCGGATTCGTTTCCATAACCGTTGCGTAACGCCCATTTTGCCCCATTTATGAAGACTTCATCCAGCTCCTTTTCTGAGACCTTTAACTTTCCCTTTGAACCCAGTCCTGCTGGGATGCTGGTGTAGAGTTCGTTTATCACTTCCTGCATTCTTGGATACACTTCTGCTAATTTCAGCCCAGTCGCCAACAGCCTAGTACCGCAATTAATGTCGAAGCCCACGCCACCAGGGGAAATTATTCCTTCCATGATGTCAAAGGCAGCGACTCCTCCTATGGGAAATCCGTATCCCGTATGCACATCTGGCATAGCAAGTGAGTATTTTTGAATGCCAGGAAGTTTCGCAACATTTGTCACTTGTTGTATCGCACCTAGTTCGAGGAAGTTTAAGAGGGTCTTTGATAGAAAAATTCTGCCTGGGACTCTCATTCCCACTAGCGGATCTTTTTCAATTTCCCAAATGAAGTCGTTAACCTTCTTTAAATCCATGATTTCATCAAGCACTCCTAGACATCAAGTGTCACATTAACGTGATACCCATCATCTTTTACTATCTCCAACTCGTGATAAGTAACTGCCTTTACCTCGATTTTTAATTTATGTTTTTTGCTGTCAATTCTCTCTCCTGAGCAATCTGCGGTAAGTGATGTTGCTTTTACATTCACATTGAATTGTCTTACAGCAAAGCTTTCAACCTCGAAGAGAATTAATACCGCGGCCAACCAATCAAACAGCAAGTTCTCGTATGTATCTGAGGATAGCTTCACATGCTTGATATGTTTTGGAGCTACATTTGTTAAGTCGATCATGACACTCTCAAGAGCTTCAGCTGAGTTTTCAAACAGCTCGCTAAGATTGTTCCCGTAAGCACGAAACAAAACGTCTGCGGTGTGCTCTAAAAACTCGTACCTCCTCACATTTTTTTTGCCTAAGGTGTCCGCCCCCTATCTACATATGTTACCACGAGTTATTCCGATATCGCGTTAATTTTTTACACAGTCTTAAACTTCATATTATTAAGTAAGATCTAATGAATTTAATTATTAATACATGTTGATGAAATATAGAGAAAATAATGAGGCCATTTGTTTTTATAAATTCGGCTATGAGTGCTGATGGTAAGATCTCAACAATTGAAAAAAAGCAAGTAAAAATATCTGGGCTTGAAGACTTCAAGCGAGTTGATGAGTTAAAGGCAACTGTGGATGCAGTGATGGTGGGAGTTGAAACTGTCATTGCAGACGACCCTAGACTCACTATAAAATCAGATGATCTTAAGAGCATGCGGTTAAACCAGGCCTTGCCTGAAAACCCACTTAGAGTTGTGGTCGATAGCAATGCGAGAACACCCACAAATGCGAGGGTAGTGGACTCCCATACCATAATTGCTGCATCAAAAAGCGCGCCCCGAGATAAGTTAGACGAGCTCGCCCGAAAAGCTCATATTATGGTAGTGGGGGAAAGGAAGGTAGATCTAAAAGAGCTTTTGTCAAAATTGAATAGACGCGGAGTTAAGCGACTTATGGTAGAAGGCGGCGGAACTTTAAATTTTAGTCTGCTAAGCTTAGGACTAGTCGATGAGGTTTATACTTACATCAGTAATATCGTTATTGGTGGTGCTAACGCACCAACTTTGGCAGACGGCGAAGGTTTTATAAATGATTTTGTAAAACTTGAACTACTCGACGTGAATAAGTTAGGACATGGTATATTAATTAAATGGAAAGTCGTGCAAGCTACTGACCGATAACGAGCACGTCTTTTGCTTTAGTATTATTCGATCTCGTCAATGACTTCTTCAACCGTTCCTTCTAATATCTGGGTGTCTTTTAAAACTTTGAGGCTCACAAAACCCCCAACTAAAATATTTAGATAGTAACTTACAAACCTCCAGGTTATGATAAAAACGCCTAATATCGAGGTGCCTATAAAAGTCGAATAAATTGAAGCCGTGCTTATTTCAGCTATGCCACTGTTGCCTGGTGTTAGGGGCACCATGGCAATCATCATTAACACCGTTTGCGCAAAAAAAGATCGTATTATCCATGGTTGCGATCCAAAGCCCACAAGTATGAGAGATGCAATTGAAAACTGAAACGTCCAGAACGCTATTGTATAGACAAACCCCTTGCTGAGTGCTCTTTTACCATTATTTAGATATATTTTTAAACTATTATGAAAAATGTCAATCTCTTGAAACACTCTATTTATAATTTCGTCTGTTCTTTTCTGACCACGAAACCGCAAGATCAACCATCGAAAATTTGTGGCTATTGACTTCAGATTTTTTGGTTTTGCCATTGCGTAGAGAGTTCCGAAAAATATTATGAAAAAAATAACTGATATCGCAGCAAAAAGAGTAGTTAACCCGACGCTACTTTTTATTTTGTCTTGAAATAATATAAATCCTATGGGAGCAACCATTCCCAAAAAAAGTGCATCAAGCATTCTTTCCCCGAAAACTACAGCCGATGCATCGCCTACGGAAAGATTATATCGCCTTAACAGCTGAATTCTCGTTACTTCGCCTCCCACGTGTGCCGGGGTAATCGAGGCTGCAAAGAGGTTTGAGAGAACGATCGCGACTGCATCTTTGAATGGGATTCGTCTGCTAAGTGCTTCTGACATGACTTGCATCCTTTTCCCCCAAACAAGCCACGATAATAACTGAAAGAAAATAGCTGCAAATAACAATATCGGATTTATGTGAGTTAAGCTGGAAATTGTGTTAGAGCCAATCGTAAACAGCAAGACGGCTGTTATTGATACTACGCTTAAGGCTAGCGAGATAATCAACCATTTTCTCAAATTGTTCATGAATTTACACCACTTGAGGTCACTCGTTCGATCTTGTCATGCTCTTCCACTCAGTCTTACTCGAAGTTATATATCGTATTATAGCTATGATTCCGCAAAGTGTTATAAACCACAAGTACGCAAAAAGTCCGAATAATATTTCAAAGAACTCGATAGGATTATCACTCACCTTCGAGATTCTGCCAATACCGAAGATAAGGAGCGGACTAAGCAGGAATGAAAAGAAAGGGAACGTTAAAGAAGCGAACCAAAACAACTTTCTTGAAAATGGTATAGGTGCTTTAATCATCGGAAACAGGAATTTTCTATAGCCTTCAACAGCGCCCCGCAACCACCTCACTCTTTGATTGTACAGGTCTTTTATTGTAGTAGGAGCTTGTTCACCAACAGTTGTTTTGGCTAGAATAGCGACGTGATGAGCGAGGTAAATCCTTTGTGTAAGGTCAAGATCTTCACACGACGATGTCTCATTAAGTCTCTCTTTTTTTAAAAAAGATGCTTGTATTACCCCTATTAATCCGTTAAACTGCAAAAAACCATCTGACCAGTGATACAAACGGTATAAGTCACAAAAAAAACCATACTCTAATGAGATAATCTTAGTCAAGATGTTATTTTTATTCGTAACAAAACGGCATCCACTTGACAATACTCCAGAATCATTTTTGTTAAATGCTTTAATACACTCTATGATAAAATTTTTTGAAGGTCTGCTGTCAACATCAAAAATTGCGACGTAATCAGCGTCATTTATAAAGTTTAAGAATTCATTTATTGCACCAGCCCGCCCCCCTCTACTATTATTTCGCAGTATTATTTTAAAATTAGCCGGTAATTCCGAGCCAAAATTTCGATTATCATTTTTAGCTCGGTCGATTACATAATATACCTCAAAGTTATATCCATTGTAATTTAGTTCTTTTAAATTTTCAATTGATTTTGTGATTAATGATTCTGGCTCGTAAGGCGATACCGGAACAACCGCACAAATCTTCATTCAGCTATTGGTTATTGATTCTCACATAAATATTTAGCCAGTGGATACTTTGTGAGTTCGTAAATTTAATCGGGAACTTACTCAATTGCTAGTTACAGGATATTGTCTGTCGAGTTCCGTCGGTCATAACTCGATCGCATCTTTGTATACATTAAGTATCTGTTTAGTTACAACTTTCCAATCATACTTGCTTTCAACTAATCTTCTACCTCGTTTGCCCATTGATCTCGATTCGTCAGCGTTTGCAAACACTCGCAATACTGCGTCTGCTATCTTTTCTGGATTTTTAGGCTCCACAAGAAATCCAGCACCATCAGTGACATCGTTCACTCCCGGTATATCAGAAGCTATTATGGGGGTCTCACATGCCATAGCTTCAAGTAAGACTATCCCAAAAGCTTCTAATCTAGTGAACGAGGGTAACACAAGAGCCGTGGACATCTTGTATAACCTAATCAAGTTGTGCCATGAAACATGACCGAAAAATTTTATGTTTGCTTCATAGCCTTTCGAAAGCTTTAAGAGAATTTCTTCGTCCTCTCCTCGCCCCACGATCAAAAAATTCGTCTTCGGATATTCCTTAATTACTGTTTTAGCTGCTTCTATAAAGTAATTTACACCTTTAACTGAGGTGAGTCTTCCCACAAATAATATCGTGTTCGCTTCTCTTTCAGCGTTAATTTCTTTAAGTGCTTTATCGAATTTTTGTAGTCTGATACCATTTGGAACAACTTCAAAATTTAAATTTTTTAAGATTTCAGATGTAGTTGCATAACTATTTGTTGTTGCTATTAGTTTTGTCACATTATTCAAAATAAAGTTAAGATATAGTCGCTTGTTAGCACATTCGATGATGCGTTTAACAGGCTTAGGAATTTTTAATTTTGATAACGTTTCAGGTATAATCACATCGCAATGATATGTTAAAACATGAGGGACATCTTTAAGCGCAGTCAGTACAGCTTGTGACATAAACGGTGGCGGGTAATGTGAATGGATCACATCAGCTTTTAATTTGCTTAGTTTGTTTTTTAAAAAGTAAATATAAGGGATGTACGGAAGATCTATAGCGGGGAACCTAAGCACCGTGAAGCCATTCAGTGATTCGTATTGCTTTGATTTCGGCACTTCTGCGCAAATTACTGTAACTTCGTGCCCCATTTCTACAAGACTTTGCGAAAGCTCATAAACATGAGTTTCGACGCCACCGATATGTGGATAAAAATACGATGAGGCTTGAATTATTCTCAACTTTGAGTCACCTTTAAAAATTTTACTTGGGAGATACGTTTTATTTACCGCAAGTGACGTGCCACTTTAAGCATATAATCGAAATGTTTAACCTGTGATAATTATCGTGTACACTAACATTAAGTATTATTGTTTTCTGCAGTAACTCTTAATTTGAACAATCTTTGAGTAGGTATTGAGCAGATATCTTTGCGTTTTGCTGCCCGATATTTATAATTCTATTTGTGCTTTCTTTTTCGTCTGTGGATCAGGAAAGACTAGGAACAGATAATGAGTCATAAATGTTAAATAATATTTACACCTCTCTAAAAAAGAGGTGTATTCATTATGACACATGTTGGGAAGATATCAAGTGTGTTCATTTTGGCAATATTGATACTTTTTTCATTCTCTGTTAGCGTAATAAGCGCTCAAAATGAAATTAATTGGGTTTACGATTATCCTACGGGCATGAAAATGGCTCGAACAGAGAATAAACCCGTCATGATTTTCATCTATGAGGAGTGGTGTCCACGTTGTCGAAACATGGATCAAACCACTTTTATGAATAATGATGTAATACAATTATCTTCTAAATTCGTAAATATAAAAGTTATTGGAACGCAGCAAGGCACATTGTATAACTATACAATGCCTCCATACCTTGTATTTACTGATCCTAGCGGAAATGTCCTTGTGACGCGGAACACAGAACTTTCAGCGGGCGATTTAATCGGTCTTCAAAAAAATGTGCTTGCGTCTGCACCTTTCCCACCATCTGCAGCAGCGAATGCATCAATCATAACGAGTTCCTCGCCATTGAATCTTACTTCTACAACAGAGAAAAAAGATTCACAAATTCCTGGCTTTGATGCCGTCTTTGCGATTTTGGCATTCGTATCTGTTGTTTTAGTTTTGTCAAAATATAGACGCCGAAAAATTGAATAATAGTTATGGTGGGTATTGCAAAGAGCAAAAAATAGACCCCTCTGCTATTCGTTTAGACTATTACACATAACATAAAAACTATGCGACTTTTATTACAGAGTCTCTAATTTTCTTTATATCGCTAATAACTCTAGCAATTTAGATATGATAACCAGATGTTCTTAGTTAATAATCTGAACAGCGAACTTTTAATAATAATAATGCCTTATGTAGCATCATGCTTTATCATGCTGATATTACCATAAAGCTTAAAAAGGGGATGCTAGACCCAGAAGCGACGACGATTAAGAAAGCACTAAAGCATTTGGGATATAATTGTGATAACCTCAAGACGGCGACATTATATGAACTAGAATTTGAAGCTGAATCAAAGGACAAAGCAAAAGGACTTGCGAATGAGATGTGCTTGAAGCTTCTTGCAAATCCGATTATACACGATTATTCAATTGAGCTTCAGCATTAAGGTATTATTTTCATCAATTAATAGGCAACCAAATGAAGATAGGCATTATTAAATTTGGCGGGAGCAACTGTGATCTTGACGTATATAAGTCGCTGACGAATCTAGGTATAAGTTGTGATCAGGTGTGGTACAAGGAGTCTTTGTCAGACTTCGATGCCGTGATAATTCCAGGCGGGTTTTCTTATGGTGATTATCTTAGGGCAGGGGCCATAGCGGCACGCACTGAAATAATGTCATCTGTATGTACGATGGCTATAGAAGGGAAACCTATACTTGGGATATGCAACGGGGCTCAGATACTGTCGGAAGCTAAGCTCGTCCCTGGGACTTTTACAACAAATGCTTATCCGAAGTTTATCTGCAAATGGGTGAAGTTACGAGTAACGGGTACTTCTATATTTACCAATAGATCAAGAGAGACAATCGACATCCCTATAGCACATAAAGAGGGCAGGTACGTCGTTGACAAAAAAACGTTACAAGAGATGTACGATAACGATCAAGTCATTTTCAAATATGTCGACGACGATGGCCTCCCTTCAACTGATGCAAATCCAAACGGCTCAATAGACAATATAGCCGGTATTTCAAACATTGAAGGAAACGTGCTCGCCATGATGCCTCATCCAGAGCGAGCATCTGATGCACTCCTAGGCTCTACAGACGGCATTGCCATATTTCAATCCATGGCTAACTACTTAGGTAAATTTTGATTTTTTATATTCAATTCAGATCCAACAGATACCGCTCTAGGTAAAACACCTCTCTGAGCTTAAATTATTTTGAAAGCCATTTTCTGTTTAATACCTAAATAAGTTGGCTCCACCACGATTTATGTTCCCCGTACCAATTCACAGTTTTTGATATACCGTCTTCAAACTTCACTAAAGGCCTCCAGCCGAGCGATGTGATTTTCGAACAGTCTAAAGAATATCGATAATCATGCCCAGGCCTGTCTGATACAAACGTTATTAAACTCAAAGGTTTGTGTAGCAATTCAAGCACGATCTTGGATATTTCTAAATTCGTACGTTCGTTATTGCCACCTATGTTATAAATTTCTCCATGTTCTCCGTTAGCAAAGGCACAGTCTATGCCTCGGCAATTATCCCCGACATAGATCCAATCACGAACGTTTTTTCCGTCTCCGTAAAGCGGTAGTGGCAGATTCATCGTAGCATTAGTTATAAAACGTGGGATTAATTTTTCGGGGTGCTGATACGGACCATAATTATTTGAACTTCTTGTAATTATACTCGACAATCCATGCGTTATGCAATATGATAGCACAAGCAAGTCACCTCCTGCTTTACTGGCTGAATAGGGATTTGATGGACTTAACGCATCAGTCTCTTTAAAAGACCCTGTTTTAAGGCTTCCATATACTTCGTCTGTCGAGATTTGGATGTATTTGTCGATATTATTTTTCTTTGATGTCTCGAGCAAGGTGTAAGTACCAAGCACATCGGTTTTTACAAACGTAGCTGCATTAACAATTGATCTATCAACATAAGTTTCTGCCGCGAAGTTAAAGACGTAGTTGCAATCTTTTATCGCTCTCTCCACGTGATTTTTGTCACAAATATCTCCTTCTATGAATTCGATATCCTTTAATACGTCACGTAAGTTTTCAAGATTGCCTGCGTAAGTGAGTTTGTCGAGGACGACGATCTCCATCTGTCCATACTTATTGAGCATATAACGCACAAAATTAGCTCCTATGAACCCAGCTCCACCTGTGATGAGTGATTTCATATAATCCCGTTACTCTTTTTTTCTATTTGTTTATATGTAATGTGTAATAATGCTAAAATAAAGTTAACAAAGTAAGTTGCATTTACATATGTAGTTTTGCAGATATAGTTATTTCATATCTGTTCTCTTAAACAGGTGCTGTAACCCGACACGGTGGAAAGAACGCTGAGAAAATGGTTTGATTCAAAAGCGTATTTTATGAAAGAGTAGTAATTATCACAAACCTAATTATCGTATCACAAACCTAATTATCACATATTAAAGAATTCTCAACGAATATTCTACCTCCTTTTGTAAGAGCAATGCTATCTTTCGTAAACCCCTCGCGCTTAATAAATTTATTATTGGCAAGATACTGCATAACGTTTTCAGACAAGTCCGATTGATAATTAATGTTGTATTTTAAATTTACCTCTTTGATTATATCTGTCTCATAGACGTTTCTGTCTTGTTCGCCGTTTGCCGCTGTATATACACAACAAAGAATTTCATTTGCTTTCTTTTTTAATGCTTCGTCGGCCAGTATTGGTTCTCTTTTTTCATTTTTATTTGCTCTATCTCCTTTTTTACTTCTTCTGATGGCAGTTGTTTGACCTTCATTTAATTTAACATAGTAAATTATACTTTATCTAAAACTCACAGAAACAAATATATTTTATAGGGTTCCTTTTATTACTATTACTAAGTTTACTGCAACAAAAACTAAGTTTACTGCTACAAAAGTTTAATATCTCTATGTGAATTCTAGATACTTGAGCTTGCAAGAACGACTGATTGCTGACAAGCAGTAATAATGGTGCTCCGGTAGTGTAGCACGGCCAATCATGTTGGCCTTTCGAACTTTAAATAGTGAAGTTAGCCAACGACTCGGGTTCAAATCCCGACCGGAGCATTTCTAGATATTGTAAACAAAAGAAATATTTTGCTTTTTTTGAGATGGTTAATTGCCAATAAATCAAAAGGCATTTTAACTTAGTATCAGTTTTAAGGATAGGTCTATTAGTTACAATAAATGCAAATTAGATATCACAAAGAAGAATAAGCCCCCTCTGATACAAATTGAAGAATTAATACCGTGCTTATAAATCAAGCTTGAAATCTGGTGAGATCACACAATAAATGACCTTATAAAGGTTTAGGGTCTTTGTTTTATTAGGCATTGCCAATCTTGTTTTTAATTGGTATTCTTTAATTCGAATATTCTACCAAGCATTTAACATTTGGTTTTTATTTTTAATTTACTGCGCTATTAAAACATTTTTATAACTTAACGTGAATAAGTTTATATATAGAAGGATTAGCAAAAGTGAGCTTCTTTAAAATAAATAAAAATCCGTATAGGAAGTGGAATTACCAGTTTTGGCTTGAAGCGGTATCTGAGATCAATGAATACTTTAATCAAGAACTTGGTATAGCTACTGATGGGACTTTGCTGTTTAACGGACTTACCATAGGCGAAGCCTATTAACGAGCTAGAACATTTAAGCTAGTGAAAAGGACAGTTGTAATTTTACCAGACTAGTTGACAAGAGAAAGCGGTGTTGAGACTTATTCGCGTCGAATAAGGCTTTTATATTATAGTGTCCGTAATTTCACACTAAGCGGAGGTAGCCAAGCTAGGTCAAAGGCGCAGGACTTAAGGAACTGAGGTTTGAGAGATCCTGTTGCGTAGGCATTCGAGGGTTCGAATCCCTTCCTCCGCATATTTTTGAGGAACGATAAAAGCAAACAGATAAATCAAAAGTTGAGGATTACAACACCGCTTAAACTATATTTCAGATTTTTTTCTGATTGTTCAGTAAATACCTTATCGCGCTGACAACGTCAATTACGTTTGAACCCCAGTGGACGATAAAGCCTTTTTGTCCATTAAGAGTAATGGGCCCCGATTGTCCAGTCTTACAACACTTAGTTATAAACATCGTATTCGGCGTGATCGTTTTTGTAGGACAGATGTTTATGTGATGAAATTTCGCTTCGGGATATCGCTGTTCAAGGACTTCTCTTGATACGTCACAACCAACGAGTACATTTTTGTTCGAAAGTTTGACGTCCCTTGCATCGAGACTATTTGAACTAAGTCCTGAAGCTTCACAGGGGTAAATTGTAGCTTCAGTGAATTGTCGTAAATCCAGCACGCGAGGCTTAAACGAAACTGATAAATCACCAAAGACGCCAGCATCATCAAGTCTTTGGATTGTTGTAACGAGGTAAGGGGGATCGGGGGGAGAAATATCGAAGATTTCAACTTCATTGAGGTACCTAAGATCGGGTTGATGCACAAACGTCCAGTGTTCATCGAACCCTTGATACACCACAGTAGTAATTGTTTTGTTACAAAGAAGAACTGCTTCCCGTATTAACTTCCCTCTGTCGAAAATATCAACCTTCTTGTCGTATATAAGAGCGTTATCAAAGTCTGCGATTTTGTTAATTTCTTTGACTTCTCTAAGCAGACCCTCTCCTTGTGATTTTACTTCGTAAATTGCAGCTTTCTTATTATAAAATGTGATCTGATATTTAGATGAAAAATAGATCTTATCTCCACTTTTCGGCGCGCAATATTCGTTTGCACAACGTCGTACTCCAACAAATTTGCAATGATCTGGAAATATCAATTTAACCCTCTAAATTTTTAATAATTGTATCGGAAACTTCTTTTGTGGTGCTCGTACCACCAAGATCACATGTCATTATACCGCTAATAACAGTCCTTTTTACAGAATTATCCAATAATCTTGCTTTGTCGTATTTCCCTGCCCACTCAAGTAGCATTTTACAACTTAGTATAGCGCCTATTGGGTTAGCAATTCCTTTTCCAGCAATAGTTGGAGCCGATCCGTGAACGGGTTCAAACATCGCATGTTGCATTCCTATATTGGCGCTCGGACAAGCCCCCAAGCTACCTACAAGCGCGGCTGCTTCATCTGAAAGTATGTCACCGAAGAGATTAGAGGTCAAAATGTGATCGAATCTATCAGGGTGTTTTATAAGGTTATAAGCTGCTGCGTCTACGAACATTTCGGAATATGGGATGTTGTACGATTCTATAACAGACACACAGATATCTCTGAAAAAGATATCAGATCTTAAAACATTAGCCTTATGGACTACAGTAATTTTCTTCACATCTTTTAAGTTACATGCAAATGCTGCAAGCCTTTTAGTTTCAGCTCTCGTGATTATTCGCTCTGTAACAGCTAAATCATCCGAAATTTCCTCAACACCGGAATAAAGACCTTCTTGATTCTCTCTCACAATCGTAAAGTTGACCTTATAGGGAGATACAGCGAGGGATTTGAATGGTCTTACGTTAACAAAGAGGTCAAGCGCCTTTCTAAGCCTAACGACTACGCTCTGTTCTGGGACACTTGTTGTCGCTCCAAAGAGCATACAATCACACGATTTTATTAGGTTAATATCATCTTCTGTTATCGCCGTGCCCTCATTTAGCCATCTTCTGTATCCTATCTCAACGTTTACGAACTCAATGTTATTCAGTAGTAACTTTAAGATCTCGACGGCGGGCGGTATCACCTCCAAACCTACGCCATCTCCTTGAGCTACCGCGATTTTCATGATGAATACAATAATGTTATGTTAACGCGTATTTTACAAATGTCAATTTCCACAGAGAGATTAGACTATTTACTGCTGCTTGTGTCCACCTGCTTTTTTTCTATGTTCGATTAATCCTCCGTCTGAGAGGATCTCTTGTAAAAATGGTGGTAGTTTTGAGCCTTTTATATTCTTTTGGCCTACCTTTATTATCCCTTTCGAAAGGTCAACTTCAATATCATCTCCTTGGTTTACATAGTCTACAACATTTGCTTCGATAATCGGAAGACCGACATTAATTGCATTTCTAAAAAAAATGCGTCCGAATGATTTTGCAACGACACACCCAATGTTGGAAAATTTTAGTGCGAGTGCTGCTTGCTCTCTCGACGAACCACAGCCGAAGTTCTTCCCTGCTACAATTATATCTCCTTTTTGAGGTGAAAAACTCGGATCGATACCTTCCATAGCGTGTTGGGCAAAGATGTTAACATCTGTTGTTCGAAGGTACTTGCCCGGAATAATAACATCCGTGTTAATATTGTCACCGTACTTCCATACCCGTCCTCTGATGATCATATGATTATAATTAGAAGGGTCATCCATATAAAAGTGCAACTATCTCGATAGTGAATGTTAGTTTAAGAGATTATAATCTCGCTCATTGTTTTTATCTCGTTGTAATCAAATGACTTGTAGCTATTTTAATTACCATTCAGGATAAACTAGATCTTATGCCACTTTCGTTATCGATTGAAGAGCAGTACTTGGTGAATCAGAAAAGAGCAGCGTTAGACCACAAGATTCAGCATGCAGCAGCTGAGATAGAGAAGGAGATCAATCAAAAACCTTGGGACTTTGAGGTTGAACAGGTTAACAAAAATGAGTACAAAGCAACTCTTATAGTACAAGAACCCGTAATTTCAATTGACTCTAACGATTTAGTAACGTACAAAGGGGTCCCGCGGAAATTTGCGATAAGGAGTCCGTCACTTACATTCTTACTTGATTCCGTTGAGCGTATTCTTATAGAGCAAATAAATGAAATAAAGAAATTAGAAATTTAACAGCGTAAAGCTGTAATTTGGGTATAATACTACTAAAATATTATTGCAGACATGTATTGTATTTGTTAATGTCTGAGTTCTGAGTCAAATAGACCTCGGATCTACAATTTCACCGTGTAACGCAGAAACAGCAGCTGTTGTTGAGGATCCCAAGTAAATTGTGCCTGCAGAACCCATTCTGCCCCTAAAGTTCCTATTTGCTGTTGAAAGGCAGATCTCTCCTTCTCCAAGAACTCCATTGTGAGCTCCGAGGCATGGGCCGCATCCTGGACTGCAGACTGTTGCACCTGCTTTAATGAGTTTTGAAATAACTCCAGTATCGATTGCTTTTAACAGAACACTTCGGGAGGCAGGCACAACGATCATCCTTGCGCTTATTTTTTTGCCATCTAAGATATCGGCAGCGACTGACAAATCTTCATATCGACCATTCGTACACGACCCCAGAAAGACTTGATTAATTTCAGTGCCTTCAACCCTCTTTATATCTACAACGTTGTCCACTTCGTGAGGACAGGCAATTTGTGGTGAAAAATCATCTACGTATATATCAAATTTGTCAACATAACTAGCGTCGTTGTCAGCAAATACGGGTTCATAGTTTGGTGTTACGCCATTTTCCTTTAGGAAGTCAAAAGTTTTTTTGTCCGGTGGGATAATCCCTGTTTTCGCTCCCATTTCAATTGCCATGTTGCATACCGTCATCCTACTTGCAATGGACATATCTGAAATCGTAGTGCCATAGAATTCGAGAGCCTTATAAGTTGCTCCATCAGCCCCTAGCATGCCGACAAGTGCCAAAATTACATCCTTTGAGGTCACCATATAAGGAAGCTCTCCACTCACCGTCACTTTAATTGTTTCAGGCACCTTGAACCAGAGCCGTCCTGTGGCAAATACCTCTGCGACATCAGTTGCGCCTACTCCCGTTGCAAAAGCTCCAAATGCGCCATATGTACATGAATGGGAGTCAGCACCAACAACGAGCGTGCCGGGAAGTGCAAATCCCATTTCTGCCATAACTTGGTGACAGACTCCCTCTCCAATATCAAAGAAATTCCCGAGCCCTTGCTTATGAGACCACGTTCTAATTTTAGCTTGCAATGTAGCTGCAATTTCCGTGCTTGCCGGTGTAATATGATCGAAAATGATAGCTATTTTGTTGCAATCCCAAACCCTCTTTACTCCCATCTGTTCAAAAGCCTCAACAGCTAGCACACCTGTCCCATCATGCGCCATCGCCATATCGATGTTAGCAAGCACAAATTCGTTGGCGGTTACATCACCGTTTGAAGCCCGGGAAAATATCTTCTCGCTAATTGTCGCCGGAGTTCTCAAAAACAACACCATTTATGAACTTTCTACTTTAATATATGCTAAAGATAGGTAAATAATTACCTCAGCATGTAGTATCGTAATTGTTTAGATTCGCATGTTGAGTGACTATAAAGCTGTCATTGTTTCTGTGGCTAATGGGCCTTAACTATGGGAATTCGTGGTCATAAACAGTCTACGATAATCGACCGATGCTATTGATTTATATACTGATGGGAGTCTAATAAAAGTTTTAAGGCATGGATTACAATATTTTTTCTTCCCAAGCGCTCGGCAAGATTGACTTTGATTGTGAGATTTGTGACGTTACTTTAAGAGACGGCGAGCAAACTCCTGGGGTTGTTTTTGGATTAGATGAAAAGCTAGATATTGCCACGAAGTTAGATGAAATTGGGGTCGAGACAATCGAGGCAGGGTTCCCAGTCGTCTCAACAAAAGAAAAGGTCATGGTAAAACGCATTGCAAATCTTGGTTTGGATGCGAAGATATGCTGTCTGGCAAGAGCGATCTTCCACGACGTAGACGAAGCACTCGACTGCGACGTCGATACGGTTGGTTTGTTTATGGCTACCTCTGACTTACATTTAAAATACAAGTACCACCGAAGTTTTAACGAAATGATGGAATGCGCTCTCTCTACTCTTGAGTATGCCAAGGATCATGGTCTCGTAGTACGGTTCGCTGCGGAAGACTCGACAAGAACTGATATCGAAGTACTGAAGGACTTTTTCAAAAAAGGTGAGGAGTGTGGAGCCGATTATCTTAGTATAGCTGATACTGTGGGTGCGTTGAGACCTTCAACTGCCCATTTTCTTGTGAGTGAGATAAAAAAAGTAGTGAGGACACCACTCTGTATTCATTGCCATAACGACCTCGGTATGGCTATAGCAAACACTTTAAGCGCCGCCGAAGCAGGGGCATTTCAGCTTCATACTACGGTTAACGGAATTGGAGAGAGGACCGGAAATGCACCACTTGAAGAATTGCTAGTAGCGCTTCACGTGCAGTACAATATAGGTAGGTACGATCTCTTAAAGCTTACAACTCTTTCTAAAACGGTAGAAAGATATTCAAAAATGCAATTGCCAAAGAATAAACCCATAGTTGGGGTGAACGCATTCTCTCACGAATCGGGGATACATGTTGCTGCAGTCCTTGAAGAGCCGCGGACGTATGAACTCTTTCCGCCGGAACTTGTCGGGAATAAAAGACGAATTGTCGTCGGAAAACATACGGGAAAGAAAGCACTGCAGTATGTCATAGCTGAGTTAGGTTACAAACCCACGAGGGATGAACTTTGCGAAATCCTAGAAAGCGTCAAACGTATATGCGAAGTTAAAAAGTCAGTTTCTGAGGAAGAACTTGAGAGTGTGATAAGAGAAGTCTTGTTTAAATAGCGACTTGCTACTATTTTGTAACTAAGCAGGTACTAGCTGTACTTTGGACAGCGCCCTTTGAGAACTATCACTGCAACCCCTTTCGTATCTACGAGTGTTTGCACATTATCTTTAAACTTTTCCTGCTCTGTACATGCAGCATCAAGAATTTTGTAATAAACGCCATAATTACGGCAGATTGCACCGATCAAATCTGACATCTCAGGAACAGGCTGACCTCCTGTTATCGCTGAAATTCTATTTTCAAGCACAAACACTTTGACGTTATAGTTATAGAGTATAGCACTTACGAGCGACTCAATTCCACTGTGTAAAAATGCATAATCACCCAAAATAGCGATGCCACCATCTTTAAATCCTGCCGCCACTCCGATCGCGGATCCTAATGAGTAAGCAGCGTCAATTAGGTTAAATGGCGGGTTAGAACTCCTAATTACGCAGCCTATATCTCCAGCAATCATCACATTTATTTCAACGAGTGCCCTGTAAAATGGCATAAAAGGGCAATCATCACATATGGTTAATAAATACCCTCTACTTTTCGTAGTTTCTACATCAAAGATCAAATTTAAGTAGTCTGCTTCAACATATTGAAGGGCTTTTTCAACGTTTTCGTGGGTAATTTCTCCAAATCTTGGCAAGTGACCCGAAAGCTTTCCCAACAGTTTTCTTCCTATTGCTTCTTCAATGAACGGCCCACCTTCTTCAACGACTAATACGCGATCTGTTTTTTTTAAAAACGAGTTTATTCGCCTATCGCAAATAGGGTTGACAATCCCAAGTTTGAAATGTGTGATATCTTTTCTTCCCTCAATTACGTTTTCTACAATCGTTGAAGCATAGCCCGACGATATTATACCAGTAATTCCATTTCCTTTTTCTTCATGTAGGTCGCTTCTTTCTGCAAACTCCTGCATTTTTGGATATGTATATTTCATTAAGTACTGATGACGGCCAAAAAAAGTAAGTTCCCATACGTCTTTTTCAATCTTCTTGACCTCAGGGACTTTAGGAGTAACTCGCTCAAATTCTTCTTCCATTTTTAAAAGTCTGTCTGTAACTCTGACGATAACAGGAACTTTTAAAATATCGGACATCTCAAAAGCTTCAATAATTGAATCATAGGCCTTCCACGGGGTACATGGGTCTATTACTGGAATTTCTGCAATCTTCCCATAATAGCGTGAATCTTGTTCGTTTTGCGAAAACTTAGCTCCAGGATCATCTCCAACTATAGCCACCAGTCCAGCCGCGATTGTATGAGTAGCTGCTGTTATCAAAGGATCTGAACCAACATTTAGGCCCACATGTTTAGTTATAAAGGCAGACCGTACTCCAGATACAGAAGCTCCGAGAGCGATTTCAACTGCTATTTTTTCGTTTGCTGTATCTCTCCATATTAGTTTAAGCCTACGTATTAACTGCGTTACAGGAAATCCTATGACGCCCGTAGCTAAATTAACTCCTGCATCAAGAGTACCATAAGCAATTGCTTCACACCCGTTCAAATGAAATACCTCTGGAATTAAGTCATAACGGAGCGCAATCTGTGCATAACTGTAGCAGAATATTCTGTAGATGGCATTTGTTAAATACTAGTTACACGCGTAAATAAATTTGAGTTCTTTCAGCTAGCACATCTTTCGTGTGATTCTATTTTTTCGTAGCGCATCAGCATGCTTACCTGTAGGATAGAAGTTACACTACGGTCACCAGTTGTTCCGTTTGTTAATTACTTACTCATCTGATTTGCAACACAATGATTTTTTTGGAGACGCATGGATCGTATAGCAGACTGACTCTTTTCAAACTTTAACGTGTTACTCTCTTCAAACTTTAACGTGTTATTTAATGAAGAAGCTAGCAGACCACGCACTATTTCTTTGTGGACTGTTTCTACGTCATACTTTATGCCTGTTACTCCCATTTCAATATTTGTTCGAACTTGGAGCAGAATAAATACTTTTCTTTAGGTAATAACTTTTTTAATAGCCTTCTGTGTCAGGTGTTCGAATAATTCTTAAGGAGGGGTTTCTGTGCTCCAAAGCAATTATATTCCCTTAAGCTATAGGATCGACGCACGATATTTTAAGATATCATCGATCACTTTCTCAAAATCTCTGGTTGATTACTAGTTCACGAGGATTAACATCTCCCTGTTGTAACGGTAAAAACGGTACTGATCGTTGGGCAAACATCTTCTGCTGACTTTGAAGTAAATTTGTGGGTATACGCTTTTAACACCGTCGCGTAATCTAGCCGAGTCCTCTTTTCTATTGTACTGGCTAAACTTCCTTGCATTCGAGTAAGCTCAATATTGAGCCTCTATTATTTTAAGATAAATTATGTGTAAATCCTGTAATGTTAGCCAACAAACGTAGAAATGATGATGTAAGAGTAGTTTAGACGGAAGTTAGAATGTACTTCTCACAAAATTTTTCGTCTTGTTTTTTTGTATTATCTTCGGTAGCATAACATTTCGGTTCTTATACTCAGAAAGGTAATACTCCAAAAAAATTTGAGGTTAGTAGGGCATTAAGTGGATAATTATTAGCTGGAATCACTAGGCTTTCGGAATGAGAATGTTCATACGACAAAAGCGTTAAAATATTGGGTTACTAGGGATGATCATTAGAAATACATCAAAATGTTTTTCAATTATTAAATGCTAAAACTAATGAGATTGTTATGTCAGAAATTCCACTAGCTGTAGTATCAAGAATTATGAAGGTCGCAGGCGCGGAGCGGGTTAATATTGACGCTATTAAGGTCGTTGCAGAAAAAACGGAAACATATGGTGCAGCAGTTGCAAAAGAAGCTATAAAGCTTGCTAAAGCGGTAGATAGAAAAACTGTCCAAGCGGGGGACATAAAGCTCGCAGCTGAGAAAATTAACAAACGATAAATTTTGTAAAATCTCACATTTTAAATCTTGTTTATCGACCAACTGTTATTTTAAATCATGCAGCGCGAAACCGTTATTACAACGTTTTGATGTAGCCTAAGAGCTTTTTATCCACTTCTTGCTTTAAACATTGAATAAAAATTATTCCTTAAAAAATAACGAGTGGACTTTCAGCATGTATCTCCCAGTAGCCAAAATAATTACACTCCAATTTGTCAGTCTATATAACACAGAAGCTACCATTTGAAAGACGTTTAGTAAATCTGTCTCTAATCAATTTTTAATTACAATTCTGATGTTAAAAAATGAAAAAAAGCAAAATGAGTTTCGACATTTCAAGGCAACACATCTCTTAAATGTTAATTTGTGCGTTATGGACATATTATACAACTTTTTGTTTTCGCGAGTTGTGATGTTATATTACCTATGTAAAGTAATAGGATAGTCTTAATTAGTCACGGTTCACTAAGCTAAAAAATACTTTGGCAATGTTTAAGCTAGTAATTAGTTTTAAGATTCGTAACTAACGATTTATCAATGAGTTAAGGCAAGTCCAACAACTTCTATTAAGTAGATAAGTCAATTTTAATAATCCATTTTTCGAACTGAATAAGGTTAATTTTCTTAATAATGAATTTAAAAATGCTTACAATACGCCATCATTTTAGACCAGTTTCGAAGCTCTTGTTCATGTGTAAAAATGTTTAGTTTAGTAATTTGCATCCATACAAAATAGATGCACAAACTATAACTCAAATTATTTGCTTAACGGCCTTAAAGAGGTTGTGCGGTAGCCGGGATTCGAACCCGGGTTAAAGGCTTGGGAAGCCTTTGTGATTCCGCTACACCACTACCGCTTTATGAGGTCTTTTTCATGCTAGACTGATTAACTATAAATATATCAATGTTTTTACACATAAAACGTCGTTAAGTGATTAGTTGTTAAAATTCGATTCTTTCAATATAATGTGATTTTTATGACAAATAACCTTAGAACCCCAATAGTCGCAGTGCTCGGGCACGTTGACCACGGTAAGACGTCTATACTAGATAGGGTTCGAGGTACTACAGTCGCAGAAAA
>DASPRZ010000063.1:0-65000 GCA_035624185.1 Candidatus Acidiferrales bacterium | reverse complement strand
TGGTGTTCAATATATTTACACATTTTTCAAGCCTAGAATATAAATCGCGTCAATTTTTTTAAGTACGGTAGCATTAATGGTACTGTAACTCCCTAATATGTCACTGTCAAATGGCTTTTATTAACCTTCAGTCCTTACATTTATCGTCTATATTACAGTAAAGCACTAAATTTGAAGGTAAAAAAGTATTTAACAAGCTCTGGTCTACAACTTATTCATCATAAGTTTTGTCATTTTACAGACAAGAGACGGTCTAATATAACCGTTTTTCAGCTCCGCACTTCGTCTCACGGCTTCTTTTTTTTAACAACATATTTATAAAGACTAACCAAAGAACCGCATAAATCTTCATGTAAAATTTTAATTCTTATTTTGATTTGGGTTTTTAAATCAACAAATTACGCTTGATTAATAATTATTTGGTCGCTTCGATTCAAGAATTGTGTAAAACCTCGCCGAACTGCCAAATTTAGCTTGTTGATCGCTTATTGGCTCATTAGTTGTTGGCTCGTTAGTTATTTTAGTAGTCGTATTTTTTACTTCGAACTCATTCATGCTTTGACTTCAAGAGCACGATTCGGCCCTAGCGTTTTAGCATATAAGATTAGAGATGATTTTTCAACTTTGTATAACAATAAAAATAGGTAGCATTAAATCAGAAGTTATTTACGACAATTCAGTGGCTAAAGTAATGAGGCTAAAAATGTCTGAAAAATTGAATGACGTGATAGATGCAAAAAATCATCTTGTAGCAATCGTGAATGGATTGGCTCATCTCTCTCGTTTTTTGGACGTTGATAGCACCGTTTATATTCGGGTCTTATCGGATTATGAGTTTTATTTTAGTGCATTACAGCACATTTTTAAAGCACTTAATGAACAAGAAAAAGAAACAACTGAGATAAAGTGATGGCATTCACTTTGAAATCGTATCAAATCGCGGTTAGTACTAACAACAAGTGATAACATAAATGACAGTTATAGCGTAAAACCGATATCGATGTGAGACTTAATAGACCTTCTTAATTCATATAGCGGGACTTATCTACCCTAAAAAAAGTGAGTTATAACAAAATATCTTATAAGTGCGAGCTGAATGCTTAAACTGTGTAAAAAAAACACGAAAACAGCAAGACCAGCAGCTACACTAGAGTTTAGAGTCGGCAAACTACAATTTTAGAAACATGGACCTGCACTACAGGATCTAGACTAGCTGACAATGACTTTGATCAACCTATTCGTATATGTATCTACAGGACTATATTGAAATGCATGAGATTCTGTGATCAAATCTATCGAACTTCTGCAGCGTTTCTTAAATGCAAATGTGTTATTTAAAATAATAAAAGAAAGTACCACAGTCAATTTGCGGTTTATCGAAAAATAGGCACAGAAATTCTGCTGCCTGAGTATGGAGGGAAAGTTTCAGTGCTAAATTAACTGGGTGAATTGCATGCTTTACAAAAACATTTTACTTGGAACTGATGGCACGAAGCTTATGACTAAAATCTATGAGCACTGCGCGTACCTCGCGCTGCTATCAAACGCAACTGTACATATAGTCAATATAATTGACAATTCAGTATACGCTGCCATGCCGATCGAAGGAACGTTGCCAGGGTATACTTTTGCCCCCACCAATGCCTCATGGGCAACGGTGTATGACGTGTTAAGAGATACGGGAAAGAAGATAACAGAGAACGCGAAAAAGGATTTAATGTCTCTTGGCGTCAGTGAGAATGAAATTAAGGTAACAGTGCTTGAAGGACACCCTGCAAGAGAGCTTCTTTCTTACGCCGAAACCCATTTGATTGATCTTGTGATAATTGGGACTCATGGGCGTACAGGAATCGATAAGCTGCTTATTGGAGGTGTTGCTGACAAAATAATTCGCAGTTCGAAGGTACCAGTATTAGTTGTCCGCAGTTAATATAATTCTAACTTAATTCGAAAAGAATCCGACCAACTACGTGCATCATTAGAACTTGTGTCGTCCCAGATTGATAATAGTTAGACAAAAAAGTAAGAAATAAAGTGATAACACTCGATCTTTCTATGCGCGTAGTGGTGCACGGTAATAAAATATGTCTTCTATGAGATAAAGCATTTCAGAGTGAAATCGAGTACACATGATTGTTTGTCGCCTACTTGTTGTTGATATAACATAATACTTTTAGATGCAAGAGTTGACGAACTTATAATTCATTAATTAAAACGAGTTCAAATTAGGTAAAAATTACAAAGTGCTGATATTTCAAGTCATTTTATGTTGAGCCGGTCATGTGGATACCGTGCGCCAGTTTAGGGGGCACGCACAATGATTTTTTACTTAAATACCTGTAGGAAGTCTTTATAACTCTCTCAGAGTACATTTATGAAATGTGTTTACAATATTGAAAGAAACTCAATTCCTCTTCTCTGGAACGAAAAACTTTATAAAAACTAGAGAATGGTTAACGCGTAAATAGAGAACGTGCAAAGGATGCCAGCCGACTTTAATCATAATTATCATTTCCGAAGCAAAGACATAGTGCTCAAAAACCTACAGACCATTCTTTTTCTACCAACGAAAACGTTAGCAATTAAACAGTAAAAATTAAGACTTAAATCGCGAATAAACTTTTAGTTTAATCCGCTGAAAATCGATGAGTTATAAGCAAAACGGGGTCTCAGAAGATGCAAATTCTGCCTCTTGATAAACGGTAATCATCTCTTTTATGTATGTTAATTCTATTTTTGTGATTAGCTAGATAGCATAGCGGTGCACATGTAAGAGTAAAAGTGTAAATAAAAATGGATATATGCATCTAAGCGACAACAATAATTAGTGTGCTAAACAAAACTTGTTGAAAGTTGTCAGAAATGAACAGCTCGCAATTTTAGAATTTTAAGATAAAAGCGTATCGTTACATGAGGAGCTTTATGTTATGATCCATTGATTCCGTTATGAACGGCAAATTATCATCGTGAGTCCAAAGATAAGAGCCTCAAGTTGAATTCGCTCATTTAAGCAATTAGTTAAATTGAAGTCAACCTTTCCAAGAATTTGAAAGATTTTTGCAACTAAATCGTGATTGAGCCCCGAGCTTCGTGCACTTCTTCTGAGTTGTTCAACGATCTCCTGCCCATTGAAACCATTGTTTACTAAGAGTTTGTCAAGCATTTTTATTGCCTCTAATGGCTCGTTATTTAGTGGGAGTTCGAGCAGAGACTGTATTACAGGCTCACGAATGATTTTTGAGAGTTCATAAACAGCCGTTAAGTCATTAGCTTCGTTTTCATTTTTCTGCACCAGTTGGAAAATTGTCAATGCCTTTCTGAGATCTCCTTCCGAGAGATGGGTTACTGCCGAAGCTAGCTCGTCCGATGCTTGGAAACCTTCAAGACCAGAAATTTTTTTAAGATAGTCAAAAACAACGTTACTTTCAAGTCTTCTGAAAGGAATATTTAAACATCTTGACCTAATCGGGACTATGACTTTCGATGGACGTCTTGTTGCAAAAACAAATTTACAAGTGTGATTATACCGTTCAATTATTCTCCTTAAGGCTTGTTGGGCATCAACCATAAGTGCATCAGCATCGTTGATAAACAATATTCTAAACTCTGCACCAAGAGGGCTAATACCAGCAATTCTATTTATCGAGTGCTTAAAATTATCAAGCAATCCTTTACTTTCATCGTGAAAATGAGAAAATGGTTCAGTAGTTGCAAGATATTTTTTGCCCCCCTCAAAGACATCAGAAGCGTTTAATTTTATGAAGTTTCCATCCCAAGATTCTCTATAAAGTTCCCTAGCGATGACCTCAGCTGTCGAACTTTTCCCCGTCCCAGATGGGCCACTTAAAAAAAGGTTAGGGAGATTTTTACTCTTTACCAAGTTTTCAAGTTGCACTCTGACGCGATGCTGGCCTACTATGTCCTTAAAGGATTTAGGCCGGTATTTGTCGACCCACAATGTATTCAACATATGCTGCACCTCAATCAGTGCGTAGTTAATAGATTAACGCCCAGTATAATCGCATATTTTTTATTTATATGCAATATTTTTAGAGTTTACATTTTTAAAGTTGCGATCGATCATCTTTAACAATTCGAACTAGGCAAGGTCAAAACTAATAAGATCTGTGCAGACGAGCTTGTAGCCGAAGAAATTATGTTTATTAACGTATCTTACCTCGATGTATAAATTCAGGTTTCTAATGCCTAAGCCATGAGTATATTGACTTTTATTACTTAATGAGATTGTATCAAGTCCTCCAAGTATAACAATTTTTTTGTACGCGTGTATCCAATTGTTAATCTTTAGAAGCTCAAGTCGGTTTTATCGTCCTCGCTAATCCGTACGCAGAAGCTTTTTCAAAAACGCAATTGAGATTTTTAAATAATAGTTGTCTGGAACTGTAGTTACTTAAAGAGCATTACTGTTAATCTTAACTGGTACATACCCTAGATAGTTCGAGTTTAAAAATCGACTTCATATTGTCCCAAAAAATGCCTTAAGACGTGGCCATTTAAATTATCAGTGTCTTTTATATGTTTGACATCTAGTATGAATACATAAATCTTTAAATTCACGGTGGTTAGCTTGAATACAGAAGAATGGGAATTGTGCCGATCTGAAATTAAATGGATACTATCGAACGTAGAAAAAACAAACCAAGAGAGCAATGAAAAGATCGAACGACTCACGTCTATACTTTATGGTAATTCTAATTACAGTCCTAGCAACGTAAAGATGGCATTAAAAAATCTCGACTGCAAATCTTTAATGGAGATCGATTCGCTTGAACGATCATTTTACTGTGGTATAAAACGAAGTTAAAAAATGACAAACACTAAAGAATTGTCTATTCTTTTAATACGTGATTAAACGTTTAATTTGAATGTGGTTCAGTGGCTAATTTTTTTGAAAAATAAGGGCAACAATTAGCTTATTGCATAATTAAAAAGCATAATTATGCAACTTACTCCAACAAATTTGACAAAATTTTAGAAGTGTTCCTATTTTTTTTAATTTTAAAACCTATTTTGGTCATGTATACTCTCTCTTTCAGTAGCTACGTGCTGTTACATCTTTAAATAACTCTCTAGATGAGCCGAACAATCTTCAAAATATGTCAAAACAAGTATGTTGCTCGAGGTATAATATCATTCTCTCATTCGAACCATCAACTAATATTTTACATTCATTTGCGCAAAGTTTCTGTTTCTTTAGATTTGGAGCAGGTTTCGCTAGTTAGTATGTCTAGTTTATGAGCTGAAGCGACAAAAAATCAGTTGTATATACAGTTCTAAAGAGCATCATTAAAGTTATAAATTCATTCTTCTTCAAATTCAGAGTCTTCGATCGGTACTTTGGTGAATCTAGAGTTACTAGCTTCACCCGGACTGCCATCATTGTTTTCGGTTAATGCACTTTCGTCATCATTGATCGAAACTCGAGTTTTTTGTGCAGATCTGATTCGAACCTCATCTGTTATTATGCCCGACCTTCTATAACGATCTTCGCGATCTTCTATCGTAGTATATCTATTTTGACTACTTTCGTTAAACAAAAGGAATAATGCAAGGGCAAAGAGAGCAATTATTGGAAAAATTACAAACATCCACGTCGGGATTGCAAGACCCCCCCTTGAGTTTCCTTCAAATTCAGTAACATTTGAAGAGTTCGAAAGTGGGATACCTATTGTCGTTGCATTTTCTGTACCTGTAGGTGACGTTGAATTACTCACGAGTGGTGTGCTTGTTGTCGGTAATGGTGATGGTGAACTTTTTGGAGAACTTGCTAACGGAGACGGAGATGGTTGCGCTTCGATGGAGAGCACCGCTGCGTTCCAATCGTAATAATAAGTTGGCTGGATAGCAGAGTTTGTATCTTTGTATATGTACGTTTGTACAGAATATCTACCAAAAGGTAGATCTGGGATTGTGTAAAAGATATCCTTCTGTTCATTTTGACTAAATGTTACGCTGCGTGACCCTTTGTACATTAGATATCCATACTTATCAACAACAAGTATATCCACTTTTGTGCTTGGCATTGCCCCAAAATTTTTTATTGAAACCTCTATTGTGTGATTGTCTATCACAGCCGTCTTGACGTACACCGGCTCTGCCTTCACTGGCATAATTATACAACTTAATAGCAATACCGTAATCAAAAGCTTGACTATAATTGACATAAGAATCCCAAGATCGACACTTAGTAATAGAACATGAAAGTACGATGCAATAGTTAAGTGTTTTGTTAACGTCACAAATCGAAACATACTCTTTCTCAAATTAATTATTGAGGTATCGATAAAATTTTATAAACCCATTGTAGTCTCGTATGAAAAGTAAAAGCATCAAGTGGCAATTAATTAGTGTCAACGAGCCATCTAAATTCGAATCTTTTACGAGTTACATTTACTATTCATTGAGAACGTGACAGACAACATATGAATATAATTTGAAGATAAAATAAGTGAACCAAATAATGGATAAAAATTACAGCTTTTTTAAATAGTTCGGAAATCTTAACAAAGCTTCAAGATCAGCAACTGCTACATCAAAAGAACCGCGAGAGCTCAGACCTCGCTCGACTCGACGGATTGTCATTCTTGAGGATTGTGTCAATCTCACTAAGTTTGGGATTAGATATACATTCAACCTCACTTTGACTAGACGGCTCGACTGCTCCCTGATCTATATCATAAGTTAGCCTCGCGATTCTCTTACCAACAGCAACAGAATATGTGCAATATAGCGTATATAATCTGCAAAAAGCATTTCACAGCGCGAATATGCAGCACTTCATTTCTCGCGTTAAGTTTTCTCTAAGCATTTCAACTGATTTGCTAGAAAAGTCTTCTTTGCAAATGAAATCTCTTAATAAATTCTACATCACGGAGATCATTTGCTGGTCGTAGATTCAAATCAAGTTTCGGCCGCAGAAAACAGTTGTGCTAAAGAGTGACGTCTGTCACCCATTGCAGCTTCAAAAAGTGCATTTAACTAACATCGCTTGAGCGACTATAACATAATTTGCAAAATGGAGGGGCTGTCTTGCGTGAGGAAATCACTAAAATTTAGGCCTCGAGGAGCCTTGAAATAAGCCCTGCAAAGAAGTTATCCATGTCTTCATAAACTCCGAAAGCTGCATTCCAACAATCAGTTTTGAAAACGGGAACTCAATGTTTCTCTTTGCCTTGCCTAAGTTGTAATCTATACAATAAAGTTGTTTTTTGCCTGAGGATTCTATAACTTCGCCTTCCGTATTGATAAACACAACATCGTTACGTTTGTCACTTTCTCATCTCGAATATAAGACGACGCGGCAATGTTAGTATTATGCTCATTTGCAAAATCTAAGTATCACCGAAGTGTTTTCCATGGCAGAGAGATTTATACAACAGCTGCATCCATGCAAAATTCTGGAGCGAAAATTATATTCGCCTTCCACTTAATTTCATCGGGCATAAGCGGTTCTATAGCATTTAAGGATCTTCGTATGTGACCCTAGACCAGGGTTCATGAGAGTGAAACCACACGTTAGGTCGTATTACTGCCAAAATTGGATTTTTTAACACAAATGGAGAGTCCTCCTAGATGCACAAAACACAAGTCATTCTAGTATCATTTGCTTAGCTACTACATAAAAAGGCATTTACCCACGCATGATAATCCCCTTATAACAAGCAGAATCACCAAGATGCTCTTCAATTCTCAATAACTGATTGTATTTAGCATTTCGATCGCTTCGCGCCGGCGCACCTGTTTTTATGAATTCAGAACCTAAAGCTACCGAGACATCAGCAATAGTAGTATCCTCGGTTTCACCAGATCTGTGACTTACAACTACTGAATAACCGTTCCGAAAAGAGAGATTTGCGGCATCAAATGCTTCTGATATGGTGCCTATTTGGTTTAACTTTAAAAGAAGTGAATTTGCAGCACACATCTCGATCCCCTTAGCCAGCCGCTCCGTATTTGTAACAAAGATGTCATCTCCAACAATGACCTCTGCTGAAAGTCGCGAAGTTAAACGTGCAAAATCATCAAAGCTATCCTGTTCAAATGGGTCTTCAATAAGAATTATAGGATAGCTATTTACGAGCTGTTCATAATAATCCATTAGCTCAATATTCGAAAATGTTTTCCCGTCTATTGTATATTTACCTTCTTTAAAAAATTCTGATGCAGCACAGTCCATACCAAGTCTAATTTCCTTATCGTACCCCACAGCATCTACTGCCTTCATAATTGCATCGAATGCCTCAGAAGTTGTAGTTAGAAACGGCGCAAATCCTCCTTCATCGCCTACATTAGTTGCTCCAGGCCCATATCGTGCTCGCAACACATTTTCTAATTCGTGATATGTTTCAACTCCTATCCTTAGAGCCTCAGAGAACGTTTCTGCTCCTATCGGTAAAATGTGAAATTCTTGAATTGAGAGTTCATTACCAGCATGCCGCCCACCATTTATAACATTCATAACAGGAACAGGGAGGGTATATACATTTGAACCACCAAGGTATTGAAACAGTGGAACGTCAATAGAATTAGCCGCTGCTCGAGCTACCGCAATTGAAACCCCAAGAATGGCATTTGCACCTAGATTAGACTTATTTGGCGTACCATCTAGCTCAGTTAACGATCTATCTACATCTCTCTGAGCACGCACATCAATCCCAACAATACAATCAGAGATAATATTATTTACATTATTAACAGCTTTCGTTACCCCTTTTCCTCCATATCGACTCTCTTTGTCTCTAAGCTCTAATGCTTCGTAGGTTCCAGTAGAAGCTCCTGATGGTACCATAGCTCGCCCAAAACCACAGTCAGTGAAAACTTCCACCTCAATACTGGGATTCCCCCTCGAATCAAGAATTTCCCTACCTTTCACACGCTCTATTTCAAACGTGGTACCACCACCACAAACACGCGATCACTAGAGTATCATAAGATATTGCTTTAAATCATTTGCGTTCGGCTGCGAAATATACTTCTTATAAATATAATAACGGCTACGACACTTTGTAAAACTAGAAGGACCTCCATAGATCTTTGTAAACTTGTAAGCTACTGTTGTTTATACAGAAAGCTGCGCGTATGTTCACGAACGCACTAAAATAAATTAACAGGAGACAAAAATTCAAATGTTCTAATATTATCATAATCCGTATGAGAATATGAGACGAAGCTTAAGACTTTGTTAAATACTCGTTAAAAAATTCAACTATTAACTAAGCTTTTATATGCATTAAAATGATAAGAAAACAGTTCAGCAGAGACAGATTCATATATGGGGTCAGTTTTAATGTTTTAATCCTAGGGGTCGTAAGCCTATTCGCTGATATGAGCACTGAGATGATCTATCCCCTTGTTCCACTTTTCCTTATAAACGTGCTCGGTGCTTCGTTTATCGACGTAGGAGTAATAGAAGGTATCGCTGAAAGCACAGCCAGCATTTTTAAAATTATTTCAGGATACGTATCGGATAAGTTTGGAAAACGAAAACCACTCGTATATTCTGGGTATGGAATTGCGGCCATAGCAAAACCCCTACTTGCTTTGACTACGGCGTGGCAACAAGTCCTAGGCCTGAGATTCATCGACCGCCTTGGAAAAGGTGTCAGAGACTCAGCTCGAGACGCAATAATTTCTGAATCAGGAGGAAAAGGGGCAGGCAGATCGTTTGGATTCCAGCGATCACTCGACACGTTAGGCGCAATAATAGGCCCGCTCATCGCAGCGTCTCTCTTCATCTACTTAAGCTATAGGGGGCTGTTTTTGCTAGCCTTTATTCCAGGACTTTTCGCAACATTACTCGTAGTGTTTTTCGTGAAAGATACGGTGGTCGGAACGTCACACGCTCACTTGTACCAAATTTCATTTAAATCATTCGACAGAAACTTCAAAATCTTGCTCATCGGTCTTGGCCTCTTTTTTATCGGAAATTCGAGTGATGCATTCTTGTTTTTACGTGCGCAAAACCTCGGAATTACAACGTTATTTATACCAGTACTATATCTCGCATCTAACCTTGTATATGCCTTAACCTCATTTCCTTTTGGCATTCTCTCAGATAAGATTGATCGAAAAAAAGTACTTCTCTTAGGTTTTGGTATATTCTCTCTAGCTTATTTTGGATTCGCCTTTGCAAGCTCTTCAATATTAATGTGGATACTCTTTCCTGTTTACGGACTTTACTATGGTCTTACAGATGGGGTATCAAAGGCTTTAGTTTCAGATCTCGCACCTACAACTCTTAAGGCAACTGCCTTTGGAACATATTATACTGTGATCGGTATTGTAGCATTACCTGCGAGCTTGATAGCTGGAACGCTTTGGCAAGCATTTGGACCTCAATTTGCGTTCTTCTATGGAGCTATAATGTCCATAGCTGCTATCATAATAATCGGGTTATTTGTTAAAAAAATTGAGACTAATGAGGGCTAAAAACTTTTTTTCCCCGTAAGGGATTGGAAACTATAGTCTTGATTAAAGTAAATCCAGTCGACGTTTTCTTTGTTAACGATGCTTATTACGTTGTTTTGTTTTTATATACATAAGGCACACCACTTCGTTTTCTAATTGATTTTATTAAAAGAGAGAATGATCGTGGACTTCAGTTAATGCGGCCATATAGAATAGAGGGTGGTTATCTCCATCATTTACGCATTTCTTTATAAAAGTAGGATTGCCCAATCCAATTGATGTTGAGAATTTGTGATGACTTCGCTCGTCAACAAAGTAATGACGACCAATCTACTTTTTAATCGAATATAATTTTGAGGCGTGATTTTTGACAGTTTTTTATAATGGCAAGAAAAGCCGACAACTTTACAGAACCGTTCAGAATAAATTTTATATAGAACAACTACTCTACTAAAATCGGAGGTATTGAGAGTGATTGGTGGTCAACCGATTCTCATTTTAAGAGAGGGAACTCAAAGGACGAGGGGCAAAGATGCCCAGTCTACAAATTTTATGGCGAGCAGGGCAGTTGCCGAAGCCGTCAGAACCACGCTCGGACCAAAAGGAATGGATAAAATGCTAGTTGAGTCGATGGGCGATGTGGTAATCACAAACGACGGAGCGACGATTTTAAAAGAAATGGATATTGAACATCCTGCAGCTAAGATGATGGTTGAAGTAGCAAAGACGCAAGACGATGAAGTTGGAGACGGAACAACGACAGCAGTCGTGCTCGCGGGAGAACTATTAAGAAAAGCGGAAGAGCTGCTAGAACAAGATATACACCCCACAATTATCGAAAAGGGCTATGGCTTGGCTGCAGAAAAAGCAGTAGAAATCGTTAATACCCTATCACGAGAGGTTTCAATAAACGACGATGAGCTTCTTCAAAAGATAGCAAAAACTGCGCTTACCGGAAAAGGTGCCGAAGAAGGAAAAGATTTTCTACCCGGAATGGTGGTAAAAGCCGTAAAATATGTAGCGCAAGAAATTGGAGGCAAATACATAATCGATGAAGATGACGTCAAGATTGAAAAGAAAGTCGGTGGTTCAATTAATGATTCCGAATTAATCGAAGGGGTTGTCATCGATAAAGAGCGCGCTGCAAAGGGAATGCCGAAAAAAGTCTGCGACGCAAAGATTCTAATATACGATCAACCGCTTGAACTGAAGAAGACTAAGACTGATGCCAAGATAAAAATCAAAGATCCTACACAGATGCAACTCTTTATGGAGCGCGACCACGAAGCATTAATAGAAAAAGTTGAAAAGATAAGAGATTGCGGTGCAAATGTCGTCTTTTGCCAAAAAGGAATCGATGATCTCGTACAGTGGCACTTTGCACGAAATGATATATTAGCGGTCGAGAACGTTAAGCGCGAGGACATTGAGACTATTTCAAAAGTCACGGGGGCGCGAATCACATCAAGCCTTGATGACCTCAACGCAGCTGACTTGGGATATGCTGGCGAGATTGAAGAGACGACTGATATCGAAGCCGGATGCGAAACTTGTGGGATTGATTAAATCGGGGGAGAATAATGATCACAATAAAAAATTGCAAAAATCCGCGTGCTGTTAGTATACTGATTCACGGCGGATCAGATCATATTGTCGAAGAGATGGATCGCGCAGTGTACGATGCAATTCGCGTGGTACAAGCATCCATAGAAGATGGAAAGATCGTGGCAGGAGGTAGCGCCCCAGAAATTGAGATCGCTTTAGGGCTGAGAAATTACGCTTCGACCCTTAGTGGACGAGAACAGCTCGCAGTTATGGCGTTTGCTGATGCAATTGAAGTAATACCAAAAACTCTCGCCGAAAATTCTGGCCTCGATCCGATCGATACACTTGTTACTTTACGAACATCTCATGAGACCGGAAATAAAACGACAGGACTTGATATAAACACCGGGAAGGCTGTCGAAATGTGGCCAGATGTTGTGGAACCCTCGCGAACTAAAAAACAGGCCATTTTGTCGGCCTCAGAAGCAGCTAACATGATCGTTAGAATCGACGATGTCATTCAGGCAGCCAAATTCGAACGACCCGCTCCGCCAGGAGGCGGAATGGGTGGGATGCCGGAAGATATGATGGATTAAATATAGTCAACAAAAACGGAATTAGGGTGTTTTAATACACCCATTTAGTTTTATTATTTTACTTTAGTAATCCCATTTGAAAATGTTTTCTCAAGTTTTGCGCGACTAAATCGGTATAAAAAAGCAACTGATTCTTAATTAATATCACGAATGATACGCACTTAGCGTTATAAAATAACAGTGACAAACTGTAAACTAACTACTTCCACAGGAAAATTCAAACGATCATTGCGCCTGTAGTTTCATTCGTTGGCCCAAAATACACTTCCCTCCACGTAGCCCACCAAATGGATTCGTTGGCGTTCCTAGTGAGTTCATGCACCTCGCCATAATAGCTGCACCTCGGGCGAGGCCGTCATCTACAAACACAATGTAATCTTGTGGTTTGTCATACAGCCCCATTTCCTTAACAATCTTTAAAATGTGATGCGGCTTGCTACCAGTAATGCCCGCGCGTCCGGTTATACCAATTGTCGTCTTGTCGCTAATTAGACCTTTTGTTAATGCCGTACTTATGATTCGCTCGGCAATCCCTGATGACACCCAATCGATAACGTTAAAGAGCATTTCTACTCCAAAATCGTGGTAGATTTCTCGACCCACCTTTGAAATTTTATAGAGATCACTCCCGTTCTCGCCAGAATCGACGCCTATTAGCGTAAGTCCGATTTTTTCGGCTGCTTTTGGATTTACGGGAACGCTCCCAAACCGACGTGAAGAAATTGGAACCTCTTCTATTCTTATGTGCTCATGAATTTCGTGAGCAAGAGCTCTCACATCTTTTTCCTTGAGGAGCGAACTCTTGAGCCTATTTGGTTTAGGAAGATCAAATGTAGTTCCGCTCGTTTCATTCACGAGCCCCGTGCCGCGTCCTATGGAATCAATAATTTCGCCAGAAATCCCACAAAAGTTTGCAATAGTATTTGCATATGGAAGTGCATCATTCGTTATGCGACCTTTAAACGTTGTTCCAAAATCCATAGAAAGACATGGATTTCTAAAATCAACGTTTGCCCACTTTGCTCCTTCTTTTATTCCGGCTGTCGCAAGCTCACCCTCCATTTCATTAGCCACCACTTCGACGCCCGTTGAACCGATTGGGGGTAGTACTCCACTGACTGAACCATCAAATGCTACCTTGTTAAGGAGACTGTACTCGCGAAACTTCTTGGGAAGATGATCTATTGTCATCGCAGGAGTCATCTTCCGCGGACTAACTCCTGCCATAAGACAGCCATCTGCAAGAGCTATGATAAATTCTCCTATGTCTTCTGGACGGTCGAAACCAGCGACTACCCCCGTCGATCTCACAACAAAATGGAGGTCATCTGCTAGCTCGAGATTTGCTGTTCTGACTGATTGAATGAGTGTGTCTTTCACCATCTCAGCTATCGATCCTCGTGTTAGCGGTCTGTAAGTAAGAGTGCGGCCAAATACTTCCTCTCCTGGTTTCGGATCACGCACATCTCGCGTCATATGTACGATTTTGTTAACAATGTACGCTTTGCCGTTTTTCATGTTCGAGGCGGTTAAAATGCATTTGGTAGTGGTATTACCAACTTCTACAGATGCTACTACATAATAGGGGCCTTTCTTGATTTCGAGAAGCGACACCTCTGCATTTCTCGCTATCCTTGGCTTTGATCCCAAAAGACTAAAAACCATTATGATGTCTCCTTTATAAAAATAATCACGTAAAGCAAAGCCGTGGGCTCAAATCAGATCTTTCAATGGCCTACTTACTCCCACATTTTGATTTTTCAATACCGCATTGTTGTAGTCACTAGTGTTATATAGGTATCGACGTTTATTTATGTTCTCTTGACAACACGCGACCGAGGAATTTTTTTCCTTCAGAAGATCCAAAAACTGGCAGATTCCAATTTTGGACAACATTCGTCCGCGAAGTCACAACTTCTTGTTTTAAGAGCATATTATATCCGGACTTTTGATACCTCTCTTTGTATACAAGAATCCCTCGTCGCTGCCAAACTGGAGTTTTTGCAAGATTCACTCCATGCATGAATACGAGTTCGTGGATTTCACTCGACGACATATAGCGAATCTTCTCGTGCGCTTCTTTAGCACTAGATCCTGCTTTTCGTAAACAGTAATATCCGTAGGCGTTCGTGTGATTTCTCCAAGCTTCTGCTTGCCTCCAAACAAGGTAGGCGGGAATATCATCAGGGCTCAAAGGAATGGCTCGACAATCAAATGCTACAGGTGCGTTGAGATGCATTTTCAATGTAAAAGCGCTGGAGATATAGCTGGCGCTTACAGAATTTAACTTCTCAACCCTCCCACTAAATGGCGTCTTATAAAAAAGTAAATTTATCTCATCTGAAAAAGTGAAAGCAAGTGTAGGAGATAAACCGCTAGTACGTATGAACAGTTCTGACGTATCTACCAAGATCTTAGCAAATCGAAGATCATATGGCTGCTCGCACTTTAAGTTCGTAAGCGTCTTTCTGAAATTTCTTCCATCAGCCCTAAGAAAACAGGGGGCGACGACACGCAAATTAGAATAGATCTCGTGATCCTTCATCACGACTCTTCTTTTGGTTTGGCGCGAGAAATTAACGTCTTAACAACACTACTAACGACTATAATATCAGCGATTGATTTAGCAAAACGATAAGGTATAACGATAAATCTGTATTTAATATCGAATAGATTATGGTTAACATCTCCGACTACTATACCTGTTACCTTCTTTTCGTTTGTATCTATCTTTATGTCCTCCACCTTTCCAATGTACTCACCTTTATCGGTGTACACATTTAGATCCATAATCTGGGTCAATTCAATCCGCATAATGACGCTTCCCTTATAATTATTACAGAAATACAATCACATACGCTTTATGACTAAAGTAATATATAGTTTATTAAATAATAGGGTATAGTAGGTCGTTTTTATGCCCTGGTCATTCCAAATTGCCAAAATAAAAGGCATACCTATACGCATTCATATCACTTTTTTGCTTATTATTCCGTTCTTTGCTGTACTTTTTGCGATATCTCCATCTCCAATTGGATTTGGAAACATACAAAATGCATATATATATGGAATCGCTGCTGCCCTTGGGCTATTTGGTTGTGTAACGCTCCACGAATTAGGTCACTCGCTTTTGGCTATGAGGTATGGCATCAAAATAGAGAGTATAACTCTCTATCTGTTTGGAGGAGTTTCAGCTATCGAGATTCCAAAAAATCCACGAATCGAGCTTCCCGTGGCACTAATTGGTCCCATGGTGAGCGTTGCTCTCGGAATTATATTTTTGATACCTTCATTTTTTATTACAGAACAAGTACCAAGTCTGTTCGTTAAACTTTTTGCATACATAAATCTTGTTTTAGGGGGCTTCAACCTAATACCCGCTTTTCCAATGGATGGCGGCCGAGTATTAAGGGCAGTTTTAGCTAGGAATAGATCGTATCTACAAGCTACACGAATATCAGTTCAAATAGGCAAAACTCTTGCAGTTTTCATGGGACTAATTGGACTTTTTTATAATGCGTTCTTAATAATAATCGCATTTTTTATCTACATAGCAGCGTCAGAGGAGGGACGCCAAACCTCGGTTTCCGAAACGCTTTCAGGCATAAAAGTAAAAGATATCATGACGACAGATGTGGTCATAGTATCTCCTGAAATGAAGATATCCGAGCTTATCGACCTAATGTTTGAACGAAAACACATGGGGTACCCTGTTGTTGATAGCGGAAAACTAGTCGGTATAGTGACGTTTACGGATGCTCGACAAGTTCCAGTAGATCGTCGCGATGACATAATGGTAGGAAATATTATGAGGCGGGAATTGGTCGTTGCAACTCCAGATGAAGATGCGAGCGACATTATAATGAAGATTTCGCAAAAGAACATCGGTAGGATCCCAGTCGTTGATGGAGAATCGCTCGTAGGCATAATTACTAGGAATGATCTAACTAACGCCATTACACTTCTTGCAGAAGCTCGAGAAGAGATAATACGACCTGACGGGACCATAGCGCGCGTTATCCAGACCTGACCTACATGAACGACGAATTAACAGATAATTTAGACATCACTATTATAGGAACCGCACACGTATCAGAAAAAAGTATTCACGAAGTACAGCAGGCTATAGAAACGCAAAAGCCTGACGTTGTGGCTGTAGAACTGTGTGCGAACCGCTACAATGCTTTAATCTCTTCTGAGACCCCAGATGTATCTGTAAAGGATATTCTCGCTAGCGGCAAAGTTTATCATTTCTTAGTTCATTGGCTTCTGGCATACGTACAGAATAAAATTGGCAAGGACGTCAATGTAAAACCCGGAAGTGATATGCTAGCTGCTATAGAATCCGCTCAAAACGTTGGGGCGAGGGTTGCACTTGTTGACCGGGACATTAGCGTCACTATTGGGCGATTCTGGTCAAAAATGAGTATATTTGAAAAGTTTAAAATGCTCAAAGCACTCCTTGACATTATTAGGAGCGACGATCAAATTGAAGTTGATGACATTACCGACGACGATGTTATCGCACAGCTCATGCAAGAGCTAAGACAGTTTTCACCCAACGCAGCGAGTGTGCTTGTAGATGAACGAGATGCCTATATTGCTGGGTCATTGCTGAGGTTGCGGGGAAGGATCTTAGCAGTAGTCGGCGCTGGGCATAAAGACGGCATCCAAAAGTACTTGGATAACCCTGAGCGCATTCTTCCGCTCGACTCAATAAATACAGTGCCTAAGAAACGTTTCAGCTCCGTAAAGATTGTTGGCATCGTTTTTCTAGGTATAATATGTGCTCTATTTGCTTTACTGTTTACTTCTGGAGTGCCATTTAATCAGCTGATACTCGCTCTTGGGTGCTGGTTTTTGTTACATTCAACTTTGGCGGCAACATGTGCAACCTTAAGCAAAAGTCATCCGCTCGCTATAATAACATCGGCTTGTTATGCTGGGTTTAGCCCGTTTATACCAATACCATTTTTGAAAGTGGGAGTAATTGCGGGCGTTATCGAAGCCGGAAAAAGACCTCCAACCGCAGCAGATTTCAAGGGGCTGACTAAAGTGGGGTCCGTACGAGAGTTATTCTCAAATAAACTTTTTAGAATACTAATGAATGTCGCATTTATAAACATAGGAAGTTCAGTTGCAACATTCATTGCCCTACTCGTAATATTTCCGATGACCGGTGTCAATATCTATGACATCCTAACCCATGCCCTTTCACGACTGATAGGAGGGATACTTTAGGTAATGCCAACGATAAGCACGAGCAGGAAAGAACTCCAAGACCTTACTCTGTCGTGGTTAGCAGTATCATTTGCTTTTTCTCTCGTGCTTAGACCAGCTTTTTTCACAACGTCAATACCAAATTTAGTTCAGGGTTTCATAATCTCACTCTTAGTTGTAGGAACGGGATTTGTGTTGCACGAATTGATGCACAAATTTACAGCTCAGCGATTTGGATTTTGGTCTGAATTTCGAGCAAACTACACTATGCTCATATTTTCAGTATTCCTTGCGTATATAATACGCATAGTCTTCGCTGCTCCAGGAGCTACTCTGATCTATGGCCGAGGCATTACAAAGAAACAAAATGGCGTTATTTCAGCATCTGGTCCGCTCCTAAATTTGGGGCTTGCAGGCATTTATCTGCTCGTAACATTGCTTGGAGGAATTATCGCACAGATCGGATACTACGGATTTATAATCAATATATGGCTCTCGGCATTCAATTTGCTCCCAATAAGTGTTCTCGATGGAAAAAAAGTACTTGCATGGGGAGTCCCTCAATATATTGCGATCGCCATACTGCCATTCTTAGGAGCCACTTATGTGCTTTTAACGATTTTTTCTTAAGCTATAGATGTAACATGATGCGCATAAAACGCGTTCCTTATTTTCGTCTTATAATTTATAACTGAGGCAACGACGCTATTTAACAACGCACACCACGTTCTCACTAGTATTATTTTGCGATGAATAGAATACAAACACAAAAAGAGAGTTGCTTATACTTGTAGGAGTTAATAACAGACTTAAAAGATAACAAGAGATAACTTGTGGCTAGAACTTAGCAGGAAAAAATAGTCGTAGTACTTCATTTTGCCCAAACGAAGTTGTATAACACCTTTTTTTTAAAAAAAGAAAACGAGGTCTCACAAGATTGTATCTTTAACTATCAAGGATCAAAAAGCTAAGCCACACATTAAATCTAGCAGTATTAAGAAAAAAGCTTAAAATTTAATCTGAAAAAAATGTTTTGAACATGAAAACTCACTTACAGAAGGCTTTAATATAATTATATCGATATTAAACCGTTATCGGGCCGTAAAGGAACTTCATTATGAGATATGCGATGAAATTCGGTGGTACTTCAGTAGGCAACGGTGATAGAATAAAAAAAGTTGCTGAGCTTGTTAAGAGATATTACGATGCAGGAAATGAAATTGTAGTCATTGTATCTGCTATGGCGGGCATAACTGATATGCTCCAATCTGTAGCAGAAAGTATGACAACTGAATACGCAGAATTGAATGCAGTAACAGAATTTGTAAAACAACTCGGCAAACGACACTTTGATGCGGTGTACAGCGCTATTGAAGATGAAATGATAATTACAGACGTAATTTCAGAACTCGAAGTACGTCTTGAAGAGTTGAAAAATGTACTGTCAGGAATTTATTATCTTGGAGAACTAACTGATCGATCACATGATTATATCTCCTCTTTTGGTGAAAGACTTTCTGCACCTATTGTCTCAGGAGCATTAAAATCGTTAAAGGTCCAATCCGTTTCTCTAATGGGCGGAGAAGCGGGGATAATTACAAATAGCCAACACAGAGCTGCTAGGCCTACAGAGATAACCGATAGACAGGTACGAGAACGCATAGTGCCACTAATAGACGTAGGAGTTATACCTGTGATAATGGGTTTTATTGCATACGATACCCATAATATTATAACCACCCTCGGTAGAGGAGGTTCAGATTATACAGCGGCAATCGTTGGAGCAGCTTCTGAAGCAGACGAAATATGGATTTGGACTGATGTCGATGGAATAATGACCGCTGATCCAAAATTAGTGAAAAATTCTAAAACTCTCCCTGAGATTTCGTATCTCGAGGCTATGGAAATATCATTCTTTGGTGCAAAAGTGATACATCCTAAAACAATCGAACCTGCAATCAGCAGGGGCATTCCAGTAAGAGTAAAAAATACATTTAACCCAGATGGGCAAGGAACTGTAATCGTTCACCGAGTGGAAAACAATAAAAATATTGTAAAAGCTGTGACAACAATTAGTGATGTTTCACTTGTAAACATCTCAGGTGCAGGAATGGCCGGGACTATCGGGATAGCTGCTCATGTTTTTTCGAAGTTGGCAACTGCGGGCGTTAACATAATTATGATCAGTCAGGCATCAAGTGAGTCAAACATCTCAATACTCGTTGAGGAGGCGCATTTGAGTAGCGCACTAACTGCTCTTCACCAATTAAAATCTGAATTCGAAGGAAACATTATACGAGAGATTACTTGCGATGAAGACGTAAGTGCAATAGCCGTTGTAGGTTCGGGAATGGCGGGCAACCCTGGCATAGCAGGTAGAATATTTAGATCTGTAGGCAAAATTCATGTTAGTGTAACTATGATAAGTCAGGGATCGAGCGAGTATAACGTATCTTTTGTGGTGAAGAGAAACGCGGCGAAAAATGTTGTTGCAGCATTACACGACGAATTCAAGCTCTCTGAAATAAATTGATTCAATATTACTCCTGTCAAGGTTTAATAAAAAAAGATCGTTTAAATAGAGTATTTTGCGCTTCAACCATTTAACTCATTATCTAACGTCACTATGCCAAAAGTATTCATCTCATTGAAATTCATTGGAGAGACAAGGTGATTCATTTTGTGAAACTCACTACTTCTATTAACATAATGTAATTTTCACTTTAACTAGTTAATTTTAGCAACAGATAAAACTTAATACGTAAACCTAAGAATGGATAAACAAGAAACCGTTAGCGATAAACATCATTCTACGTCGTTAAGTTATGCAGATATGTGGTCGCAGCTATATTTACGAACTTAGAATCACTCTGTAATGAAATGAATAGGTTAGGATTACAAAGGCAAACTTCATGACTGATAGACACCCATTAACATATGCTGAATCTGGGGTAGACATCTTAGCGGAAGAATCAGCAGTAAAAGCCCTGACTAAACACTTCACATATAAACGTAAGGGATTCGGATCTCCAATAGATGTTGATATGGGCTACGCTGGACTTTTAAATCTAGGAAATTACATTATTGGTATTACTACAGACGGCGTTGGGTCTAAGGTGCTTGTAGCTAGTGAAATGGACAATTGGCGGACGATTGGAATAGATTGCATTGCTATGAATGTTAATGATCTTTATGCTATGGGGCTTGAACCAGTAGCTTTTGTTGACTATCTCGCTATGGAAAGCATTGAACCCTCTATAATAGATCAGATTGGTATGGGGCTAGAAAACGGAGCTAGAATTGCAAATATTTCGATTGTTGGAGGAGAAACTGCAAGTCTTCCAGAAATAATTAGAGGATTCGACCTTGCTGGGGCTTGCATAGGAATTACGAAAAAAGGCGCCGTAATCACAGGAGAAAAAATAACAGAAGGAGATATCATAATCGGGATTCCTAGCAGTGGAATTCATAGCAACGGATTAACTCTAGCCAGAAAACTTCTCACGAAGTATTCATATTACAAACAATATGAGGCAATGGAACGAATCCTAGGAGATGAACTTCTTGTTCCGACAAGGATCTACTCTGAAGTTTTGAGCATAGTTAAAAATTGTGAAATTCACGGCCTCGCTCATATAACAGGCGGGGGCATTTTAAATCTGCGAAGACTCACACACTTAGGATTCGATATATTTGATCCTCTTGAACCCCAAGCGATATTCAAAATGATACATTCAGAAGGAGTAGATATAGAAGAAATGTATAAGACGTTCAACATGGGCATGGGTTTTGCCATAATTGCTCCTGAGTCCGAAATAGAAAAAATTACGCAAGTAAGCAGTGATGCAAAAGTAGTCGGTAAAATCCATGGAAATGGTATTAAAATAAAAATTAGTGGTAAGTACGTCGAAATTGTAAAATGACAGCAGATTATGCCTACAAAACTTAACTTAATAGAGTACGAGAAGAGAACCCGAGGGAGATACATACTTTTGATTGTAGCGTCAGTTTCCTTATCAATGGCTGTATAAATCTCTCGGTGCAGCTAACGATGCCATCTCCTTCGCCTGTACCTACAAGGACCATCGAGTACTATCGAGCTCGAAGTTTCAGTGAATTTATCAGTAGGATATTTAAAAGTTTTTGCAACAACATAAGATGGCACTAGCTATACGTTGACGGAACCCACGTATCAATATTTAACTTCAATTTATGAACGAAGCAGTGATACAACGACTCCTGTCCAAGAGAACTCGAATGTTTTAAAGTCGTTGGACATAACTAGACAATTCGATATAAAATCCATTACCAACAACACAATATACTTAGCAAATGGAAAAATGGTTCTACTCGAGTCCGAATATCATAACTTGTCATAATCGAAAAATCGACGATTAAGTGACAGCAAATGTCCAGTTGCGAGGTTTAAAAATGTGATCATTTTTAGCAAGACTATTTAGCAAACAGCCAGCCATAATAAAGCAATCTATAAGTACAAACTATAATCTTAATAAAACAAACTACAGCATATCAAGTGACAGCACAAATGTTTGCCAAGATATAAGACTTATCAGATTTTATGCTGTCTCAAAAATATTTGTAGAAAGGTTTGATGAAATATCTTACAGACAAATGTGATCATAGAATCCAAATAGTTGAATCAGTCACAGTAATGTAAATGAACTATACGTATTTTAGATTCATTTCGATTTTTAAAACATCTATGAAAATTTACATTGCTGTAGACATTATAAGCAAAACTAACATAGAAAAATAAGTTTTTGAAAGGTGGTTAAATGGACATTAGAGAAATGATGCGTATAATTGGAATTACGTTTGATGACATAACTGAAACAGCAATGAAACTTTGGGTACCACATCCGGGCGTTGAAACATTGGACAAAGCGAGGCGAGTATTTAACGACGAATTATCCCACGCTTTTTCTGACCCTAACCTCTGTATTTTAGTTTATATAGGAATAGCGCTTGAACGAGATGCACAAAATGGCCTTATTCCTGGCCTAGATCCTACCACGTATGGCAATGATCTTACTTGTTTAATAGCTGACGAAGTTTTGGGGAGTTGCGTAGCTACCTATATCGGAGGTTATAAAGGACATTTCGACTACATTAGGTTTGATAACAAAAAGCCCGGGATTCTAGGTGAACTCGGACCTTTTATGGATGATGTCATAGCAGGGTTAATAGGAGGTGTATCGGCGAATATGTACGATAGAGGAATGAAGAATGTCCCATAGAATGTTTGAAGCCACAAGAGCTGGACTAGGTTTTCTAACGACAATTCCAGTAGGTTTCAGTTTAAATGGGCTTGAAGATCTAGCAAATAACATGTATATTTACGTCTTAATTGGGGCCTTCATAGGATTCCTAACTGGAATTGTTGGGTTGGCACTATCGCTCCTCCCCAATGCCAATGTTTTTTTGCAATCATCAATTACAGTAGTGGCACTTTATTCAATCACAGGTTTTATACATCTCGATGGGTTAGTCGATATGGGAGATGGACTCCTCAAACACGGGACTATGGAGGAGAGGCGCAAAGTAATAAAAGAACCTTATGTTGGGGTTGGCGGAATCGCCTTTTGCGTACTCTCATTCTTACTCTTGTTTGTTGGTATAATCTCTGTACGAAACGTCTTACTGCCTGCATTGATCACTGCAGAGATTTCAGGTAAGTTATCCATGGTCGAGATAGCAGCATTTGGAAAAGCAACACATAAAGGCCTCGGATCATTATTTTCTGAACGTTCGACCCCGACCACATTTATAATCGCATTGATCCTCGCGTTTCTCGTTTCATTTATCTGCTTGAGTTGGAAAGGTATTGTAGGACTCCTCTCAGCTACTATTTTAGCTAGTGGATTGCTAAAACTCGCAGATGTATCTTTTGGTGGTATAAGTGGCGATGTCATAGGATCCTCCAATGAACTTGGCCGTGTGGTAGCGTTAATCGCAATAAGCCTTATTAGGTGACATTTATGGAAGCAATTGTGATGGCAGGTGGGAAAGGCACAAGATTTAATTCTAAGAGTACAGAAAAACCATTAATAGAATTTATTGGCCAGCCAATGATAGCTCACGTTATTCGAGAGCTAAAACGTTCAAAAATTGAAAAAATAACTGTAGCAGTATCCCCTTATACACCAAAAACTAAGAAGTGGGTAGAAAATTCAAAATTAAATATTATACTTACGTCTGGGAAGAGTTTTATTGACGACTATGTTTGGGCTGCCAAAAAACTTAATATTAAAAATCCTTTTCTTACAGTCACAGCAGATATTCCACTGATAAATAAAAATCTCATAAATAAGGTCGTTGATTTTTATTTACTAAAGTGTAGCGGAGCACTTGCAGTTTACATTCCATCTCGCTTGCTTGAAGCTGTCTCAGTAAAACCAGATTTAATCTTTAAAATTGACGATAATCAATTAGTCCCTGTTGGACTTAATGTTGTTGACGGAAAGAGCATAGACAACATACAAGAGGAAATCATACTTGTCCTTAACGATAATTCGCTTGCTTTTAATATAAATACGCCTTCAGACTTAGACGCACTATTCACTCATTATTATAAAGTTTTGCAACGAGATACTTTATTTCAAACCGATGATCCGACACTAATTTAGTCGCAACATTATCTGAGCACGAGATCTTATGTACGCATAAAAGTATTAAATCGGTTTAATTAATCTTCGCACTGCTTCCTATCCATCTTTACTGACAAACCGTATAAATTCATTCGTCAAAGGTGTTCTTATCAAAGCTCTAGACTACACACTTCTACGATGTCAACGATTCGTGAAACATCTGTAATAGCATTTATGATGGGTAAATTCAAATATTTTGATAATTGAGTTGAAACAACACCCGCAATGCAGAAGACAGATTTCTGCATATCATCTTGTATACCTTTCTCGTTCTTTGCACAGAGTATTTTGGGGATTGCAATGTCTCTGAAACCTTCAAATATAAGATAGTCTGTATCGAAGTGTTCCATCAGCTTAAAAACACTCACTGGTTTCTTGATCATTATCGTACTCTCATTAGTAGTTCTTATTCCAACGATTTCTGCTCCAGCTTTCCAATGTCGCCAAGTATCCTTTCCTACGACATCAACAGTAAAATCATTCACGTGAATATCTTTAATCGTTGATACGGAATATCCGCGTAGTTTAAGCTCTTTAATTATCTCAACTATGGTTGTAGTTTTACCCGATTTAGAAAAACCATAAACGGAAAATACTTTCATTATAACCGTCAATCTTCTAAACTTAAAGTGTTATCCTATCAATAGACAATATAGTTCAATCACAAGTTAAACTTGCTAAAAGATAGTTTTAACTCTAACAAAGTTCAGCGAATGTTCCACAAACACCATAGAGATTCTTAGTGCCAATATGGAACTTGATAGTAACAGAACATCAAGCCTATGCTAACGTTCCTTTGATTTCCAATACCGAGGGTATGTGCCGGGTTCCATTATAACTCTCTTTGTTTCCGCAATAATTCCTCCCTCAAGCACTGAAATTCCTAGTGCTATGATCTCACCATCGCGCGTATAGATTCCAACAAGTTGCTTTTTTTTAAAATCGCCTACTGATATAACTCCAGGATCTGTAAGCTTTGCTCCGTGACAAATAGCATCAACAGCTGTGTCTCGAATGACAATCTTCGGTAAATGACGTAACCCGTACTCTAACGGTTTTATTATGTCCTTTATCGGGCCGTCCTCTCCATCTTCAACCCAAAAATGATGAGCATCTTTCAAATCGTGAAGGGTTACAATTGTAGATTCGTCAAAGATCCCGGATTTTGTTCTCCGTAGCTCTGACATATGTCCTCCGACGCCAAGCGCCTCACCTACATCATGACAAAGCTTTCTAATGTACGTTCCTGCTTCACAACCTACTTTAAACAAGACATCTTTTCCAGTGTGTTCCAAAAAATCGATGTTATAAATTTCGCGCTTTCGTATTTGTCGTTTTACCGCTGACTTAACTGGAGGACGTTGATAAATTACTCCGGTAAATTCCGTAAATATTTCAGAAACTTTCTTCACAGGTACTTCTTTGTGTAGATGGAGGACGCATACATATTCTTTCGATACATTGACTAAGCCTCCGATAGCCTTCGTAGCATCCTGAAGCATTATCGGAAGAACGCCGGTAACTTTTGGGTCCAAGGTTCCACTATGTCCTGCCTTATTGATCATAAGCGCCCGTTTCACCCACGCAGCCACTTCGTGACTACTTGGACCTCGAGGCTTATCGATATTGACTACACCTTTTCTAATAAGTTCTTCAACACTTCGATCTTTCGGGTTCACCATGGCGAAACAACTTATCTTTTAATCATTTCACTTTGTTTAACTGCGGTTAAAATTATATCGATAACAGAATGTTGGTTCCAATGCTGAGTATCGATGACAAGATCATAAGTGCTCAAGTTAAAAATATCAATGTTATAAATTTCTAAGTACCGCTTCGCTTCGCTGATCTCTCTTAATCGTGTTTCATTGCAAGCCTGTGCGTAAGATTTTTGCTCCCGCTTCGCAATTCGCTTCACTCTAACTTCAAGAGGTGCCTTGAGCCAGACTTTAAGGTCGCCATTTACGATCCTGCCTGAGAGTCTGCCTTCAAATATAACATCTTTATAGCGACTCACTATGTCAACTTGTCTTTTATCAATCATTCTGTCAATTTCTGGATCATGTTCCGCAAGGATACTAAATTGCTCCAGATTCATGCTGCGCTCGCAAGCTAGCTGTCTAAAAGCATCTCCAGATGACACGTATTTATAGTTGAGATTTTCAGATAAAGCCTTTGCGACTGTTGTCTTGCCACTTCCAGATAGGCCGCTGATAGTGATGATCAAAGATCAGATCTCCTTGCTAAATCTAAGACGTGGTCTGTCTTAAAGCGTTTAGAAATTCCTCCACTGCATCTAAAAGTTTACCATCTTTGTTCTGCAGAATCTTTACGGGGGCACCAGTGTAGAATGCGTATGCCATGCAGGTAGCCCTGTTTACCTCTTGATGTTCCCTTACTCCTGCCACATCCTGAACATCACGCATCCTCGATTTATCAGCGCTTCTTCTCCTTAGAATCTGCTCCTCCGAAGCCTCGACGACTATAATCATTTCTGGCTTTAACTTATCCAAGACCCAAATTGGAAGTCCTGGAAGGTACCCCTTAGTAGTTCTTATCGTAGCGTGAGTGTCAACAATAATCGACGCAGTTTTTATTTCCGCAATTTTTTTCGCGGCGATTATTTGAAGCTCTTTCTGTCTTGTGGGATCCATTTTTCTCATGTCGTCACGTACCGCGACCCAATTCCGCAATAAAGCCTCTTCAAGCATTATATCACTGTATGTTACCATTTTAAACCGTTCGCCTTCAGCTTCTAGTTTTTCAATTGCGTGTTTTGTGACAGTGGTTCCTCCACTAGCAGGAACTCCGGTCAATATAGTGACATGTGTCAAATTATTCAATCCTCCAAATAACGGGTAGGTCTACGTAGCTCTCAATCTCAACATACATCCAATCATTCTAAAACCAAGTTACGGCTGTAAACCGTGCTTTGATAGAAACTCATTATATGCGTTATTTGTTGCTTCAACAAGTTTGTCAAATTGTTTAGGGGTCATAAAAATCCTTACAGAGGGCATTTCATCTTCTCGAATGGGCTGCTGAGCAAAATCTATCACAAACTCATTTTCATTAAAGTATATGCTGATGAAGTTCGAAAAGAACGACATCATTATTTTTTGCTTTTTAGACGTTATATCGACATTAAGTTCGCCTTGTGGGGGTGTAAAGTCTCCAGGAGGGTATCCAGCGGCCACATAATCACCTCGTTAATTTTAAGTTATAACCAATGAAAATATTGTAGCCGTTCTCATCCAACTAATTGCTCATTATTACAGTTTCGAATTTAAGCGCTCTCCTCTCGCTTTGAGCTCTTTCAATAACCAATCTACTCTACTTTCTGCATCTTTTGTAGCGTTCTCGTCAAATTCAACCGATATTGTTATTTTGCTACCTGGTTTTAATCCAGAAGGTAATAATGCTTTGTGGAGTTCTTCTGTAGATCCATCTTCGGCTATCAGAATAGCATAATCATCTTCATACCTATCGAGATCCGCTCGGGTTATCTTAACATTCGACATTGTATATTCATCTCCTTGCCCGTCTTTATCTCAACAGTTTGTTCTTTGTTACAACTTCAATAATACTATACGTTTGGTCCAATAAATTGTTGCCCCCACTGCTTTCAATGTATTAATAATTTCTTTAATTTGTTTATCTAAAATTGTTTTGTTTTGTGAAAAATGACTTCTTATAATTTACTTGACTTAACATAATAACGTTATGAGTTTGCAGCTTAGGTGTTTGCTGCTACCTGACTACATATTCTACACGTTATAAGGTCTTTTAGTACGTTATGTCCTTCAGTAGCTGAACTAAAATTTCTTGATTTCGATTAACAGTAATTGTTATAAAACTAATTTTTTAGTCGTAATTGCTGATTTTGCGGTTTCTGCGAGGTTTGTGTTATAATATTTCCTACTACTGTTACAATACCACTGAAATGATATAAATGAAAGATGGACATTACCAAATCAACTTGTGTATCTAAGTGTTTCGTCTTACAAATTATGTATTGAATAGCTGTTTGCCCATACTGAATAACTATGTCCCGTACCCAATTATTTTAATTTTCACTCACGAAAATGATAAAAAAACTAAAAAATCTAAAAGCTGCGTCAGGCCCTTCTCACATGTGCTATGCTTCTCCTAAGAAACGTCTTAACATTGGATGCATCTCCATGACCTGCTCATTAGCTAGTTGCTCGTACAACCTGTAAACGATGCTTACAGCTAACAACAAAGATGTCCCACCAACATTACCAATTGTTCCTAAGAAATTCGCAACAACTGCGAGAATTCCAATAAATGCACCACCTATCACAGTAACCTTTGGGATGTATCGAGACATTACCTTTTCAATAATTTTAGGATCTCGCCGAAAGCCCGGGATGCTCATTCCCGAATTTTGTATCTGTTCTGCTACGGCTTTTGGCCCCATTCCAGTTGTTTCGATCCAGAATAAAGCAAAGATTATGCCGCCAATAACCATTACACCGATGTCTATTCCAGAGCGTAAAAGAACCTCATACCACGCATGTCCCGAAAGACTTGGAAGCCAGTCGCTTGGACTGTTAATGGGTGCCAAGTAGTACATAAGTCCAGAAGTAGGTTTATTGCCCGTGAACGAGCCAACCCACTTAAACCCAGCGTTATACATTAATATCCCGATCATCTGGACGTTCGCCTGTAATGCGCGTACTAAGATCATCGGCAGCACACTGGCATAGATAAGCTTAACAGGGAACCTTCCTCGCGCCCCCCGCACAGAACTATGCGCCAGGGGGATTTCGATACGCGTACTTTCCACGTAAACGACGACCACAAATATTGCAACAGTACTAATAGCTGCTAGTATCCCACCTTGAATGAGAAGGAACGTAAGCCCCTGGCTACTTAAAAGCTGCGGCAGAGATGTACTACTAATTACCTGTATGAGTCTAGGTATAAACCCAGCTGCCAAACCAGTTGGAACTTCAATATTCCAGTTAATGGTGCCAGTTACAAGACCTTGCGCTACTCCGGCGACTATAAACATCCCGACTCCAGAACCAACCCCCCATTTACTGACAATCTCGTCTAAAAACAAAATGAGGACACCACCTATAATGACTTGTATAAAAATTATGAGAGATATTACATTGAGTCCCAATCCCGTGGAGGCGGCAAGACCTGGGTCGGGTGCAAGATACCCTCCAAGTACCTGTGGCGCTGCTTCTACAAATATCATGACAAAAATAAGGAGCTTCTGAAGCCCCTGGTATATAGCCTGATCGCGCGGATCACTAGTATCAAGTTTAATTATGTCAGCACCTTTAAAGAGTTGCAGTATAATCGATGCAGTTACGATTGGACCTATACCAAGCTGCATTATGGATCCTGAGCTTCCCGCCATAATTGCTCGATAAAATCCAAAAAGATCGTGAGACTGCGGCGATAAGCCAAAGATCATAACGTTCGTTAAAATGAAATATATGGCGAGCACACCAATGGTCCAGATGAGCTTTTTCCGGAAATGAACATGTCCAACAGGCTTTGAAACAGCCGGGAGCCTCTTCAAGAATGGTTCTGCAGCATCTTTTATGCTAAATTCGCTCATTACGTATCACTGAGATCATTCGATTGCTTTTTTACATAACTTCATCGTATATCATATCATTCGGGAGTTATAGCCTCGCCGCCTGCCGACTTTATCTCAAAGATTGCTTTCTCAGAAAAGCTGTTCGCAGTTATCATCATCTTTTTCGTTACTCTACCGCTTCCCAGCACTTTATCTACATCGAGCTGCATATAATAAATGTCATCACGAAATTCGGCTTGTCCTTGTTCAACAAGGCGATCGGCACTTTCATCTATGGTTCCTATATCTATAACACGAACTTCATATGTTACCTTCTGCGGTCTTTTAAACCCAAAATCGCCGTAACCTCGGCCTTCGAGCATTTCTCGCACAAAGTGGTGCTTACACCCACCCGCGTGCCCGCGCCCCCCTCGGCTACCTCCGCCTCTACGGTTTTTGTGCGTGCCGCCGCCGCAAGTACGACTGCCTCTAAATTTTTTCGTCTTATTTTTACCTGCCATGTCTCTACCTCATCCTCAAAAGCAAGTCGTTAATCTTATCGCTGTGAAATCCGAGAATTCCTTGTGGAAACGGCTTTTTAATGCCTCTATGGCCTTTTCGCGGGGGATGAAGCCTCAAAACTGGCTTTAAGTCTGGAATAGATTTTAAGTTAATGTGTCCATCAACTACAGCTCGAGCGAGCGATTTAGTGTCTTTAAATTGTGAGTTGCTCTTCAAATAATCATCTGTGAGCTTTCTACGCCCACTTAGCGCGCCCCGCTTATTAAGCAAAATCGTTAGGGTCTCAACATCAATCTCTCCCCAAGCTACATAATCTTTGACTTTTTGGAGCATTCCGCGATAATGCTCAGTATCCTCAACTATAACACAATGGTTGGTTCTGTCTAGATTTAAAAGTTCGAGCGTTCGCCGTACATCCGGTTTTGATTTGACTACGCCTCTCATCTTGACGACTGCATAGACCATTTCACTCTACTCCTCCTATCTTAATAGTGGTCGTCTTTTTCAATGCCTCGAAAGTAGCCTTCGCAAAATTTATTGTAGAACGCGTCTGCCCCGATGTTCTTGTCCATACATCTTTTACACCAGCAAGCTCAAGTACTTTTTTTGCAGTACCACCCGACGCTATTCCAAGGCCTCTAGGTGCTGGTTTAAGTACGACCTTAACAGAACCCGCTTTCCCTTCTACCGTGTATGGAACCGTATGAACCTCACTACAGCCGCATTCCCAAGATCCACATCCCCGCTTAACTTTAATGAGATTTAATTTGGCTATTTCTATTGCCTTACGTATCGCAGGTCCTGCTTGAACATCCTTACCTTCCGCGAATCCCACGTATCCATCTCCGTTTCCTACTACAACGACTGCTCTAAACTTAATTCGGCGTCCCGAATCCGTCATACGTTGCACCATATTTATATCGAGCACTTCATCCGTGAGTTCTGGTAGAAGTATATCTATTATCTCTGCTTCTTTTATGGGAAATCTTGTTGCCACTGCATCTTCGAAGGTAGCTATTTTTCCCTCATAGACAAGGTGCCCCAGCCTCGTTTTTGGTATCCAACCCTCTGCCATTTGAACCATTCCATTAATTTGATGTTATTTCTTCTTCGGCGTCTGCATTATTTTCTGTTTCACTGTGCCTATATGTTCAGGAAGCTCTTTAGGAGATATTTTGTACTTCGAAAAGTTATTTGGATTTTCATTTGCGTATCGCGCTATATGCTCGCCGCAGACTCTCTCTTTCGATGGGAGCACTTTTTCATTATATGGAACTCCCAGCCCCGTTTCCAATGCCCCCATTAAAGCTGCATAAACACGTGAACCCTTAGAGTTGGCGTTCAAGCCAATGTCAAGAACTGCCTCGTGATATCCAAGAGCAAGACTTCTCTTTCCAAAGAGTAATCCCGTAAGATAAGCAGCTGGGACATTACCTGCAGAGCCATTATAACCAAACTTCGTAAGTTCCAACGCATTCGCGGAAGCGAGGCTTAAATCTCCTCTATCGCCTGGTGATACTAGCTGTATTGTGAAGTTCTTCCCACTTTTTCGCACAACCATGCGTGGTCTTCTTGAAAGTACTAATCCGAGCCGTTTATGATAATTCGTCCTGCCCTTTCTTCTACGTCTGAAAGGAACCTGGTATCGAGGTCCTTCTGCCATCACTGTTCCTCCCTCGAAGCCGCTAGAGCGTGTGCTTCAGAAGTTAATACAGCTATGTTCCGATACACACCGCCTTTAGCCTTTCGATACATCTTGCGATATACTTTACGGTCCAAAGTATTGTCATTTCTAAGAGCTTTTAGCCTCTTTCTCTGTGCCCTAATCCTGCGGATCCAAAGAGCTTTTTTGGGCGTTCGGGCGCCTTTAGCTCCTCTGCGGCGTCCGTGTCCTTTTCTGTGCCCTTTTTCTCTCTTTACATCACGTTCTTTTGCTCGGCCTCGGCTAATCCCGTTCGACTGAATACGTTTAATAGTACCAGCTTCGACGAGTCCACGGATATCCTCTCTCGTTATAACATTTGCTATATCCTCTAATTTTTCTGGATCGAGCCAAACGCGGCTTACTCCTACTCCAAGTATTTTTGAAGCAAGTCTCTTTTGGTTTTTAAGGTCAGTCATTACTGTTCTGCCTCTTTCTTCTCGTTCTCGCTTTCGTTTTCTGTAACTTTACTGAATTTAATGTTTGCAATTGGGTTTAGCACTTTCAATCCTTTCACAAACGCTTTTTCCATTATCATCTGCTTCTTTTTTCTACCGACTGTCCCTGCTATCCTAACTGCTTGATCTTGCATTAAACTCTCAAGTTCACTTGGATTGTGAACAAGAACTTCCTTAAACCCAGAAGGATGGTAACCTCGTATTGCCTTTGGTGAACCATAGCCAACTTGTACTACGGCCCCCTTATCTGTGAAACCTCGCCGCATTTTATTGAATAATCCTTTTGGCCTCCTCCAGCTTGAGCTAAGCTTCTTTTTTTTCTCCCAATCAAGTCGTTTAAACCATGGCTTGTCATGCCTAGCTCTCGCAACGAGAAGACGCCTTTCCTTTTCAGTGAGCTCTTTATGCTTGAATGAAACAGTATCTTTTAGGATTGCTCTCGCAAGCTTTGAATCAATTCCTTCAATATTCACAAGATCTTCCTTAGTTGCTTGCTTCAAGTCATCCACAGTCCTATACCCAGCCTCTATCAACGCTTTAACAGCATCTTCACTCATTTTTTCCAGAAATTTCATTTATGCGCCTCTTCATGCCTTTTCCGTTATGTAAATCCCATCCTGGAAAACACGAGGATCCCGCCCCTTAATCCTCGTTGCTTGCTCGATGTTAGCTGCAGTCTGGCCCACATCTTCTTTATTAATGCCAGTAACGACGATCTCATCGCCATGTAGCTTAACTTGTGACTCACCTAATATCCGAGCGATTCGCGGCTTTCGCTCGCCCAGAAAATTTCCAATCGACACCATTTTGCTTTCAATCTTCACTTGAATGGGAAAGTGTGAATACACTACTTTTAATTTATATTCGAAGCCACTTTTAACTCCAGTCATCATATTGACAATATGAGACGCAAAAGTCTGTACAACTGAGTCCTGGGCCTTCTTGTCAATTTCAGTGCGTATTTGAATATTTTGGTTGTCAAAGCTAATTGCAATCCCCGGATACCAAAGATTGCGTTTAAGCGTCCCCTTCGGACCTGTCACCACCACCAACGATCTTTCAACTTCAACATCAATGCCGTCAAGTATTCGAACTTCGGTTTCTGTAACTCGAGTCATCTGCAATTCCTTCTTTAATACACGTATGCAAGCAACTTTCCGCTAATTCCGCGTCCTTTAGCATCAGTGTGAGACATAATACCTTGAGAGGTTGTAAGTATCAATAGTCCAACATCGCGTGCTGGCAAGTATCTCTGTTCCCACTTTTCAAAATCCGTCTTCGCAATTGAAGATCTTGGCTTTATCGCCCCACATTTATTAATATTCCCTAACAACTCAATTTTAAATAAGCCAGCTTTGCCGTCTTCAATGAATTCGAAGTCACCCACATAACTCCCCTGTTGCATAACTCTTAGTACATTTCCAATTAGTTTTGAAACTGGCTTTACAATGCATTCGCTTTTACCAGTGCTTTCTGCATTTTTTATAGTTGAAAGAGCATTTGCAAGTGGATCTAATAAAACCATAATTGAATCTCCTTACCTATATTTTTCAAATTGCATATCGCTTGCTTTTTCTCTGAAACATTGCCTACATAAGTATATCCCATACTTTCGTACAAGCCCTTGTTTGCGTCCACATCGTCTACATTCATGTGCGACACGCCCACTTTTCTCAACCATTATACGACCACCACGTGATACTCATCCGTCATAAAAGCAATTGCCTCCATTCGTTTGACTTTGTGATTATTAGGGATTCTTCTTGAAGCAACTCGCCTTTTTGCAATTCGGTAGCCTGATTTTTTGAATGTTACTGTGACATCCATGCCGAATATTCCTATTTCGGGATCGTACGTCATGCCAGGAAAATCAGTATGTTCAACGATTCCAAAAGATATGTTTCCATTTTCATCGAATTGGTAGTCGCTTATGTGGTTTTGGCGAATGTCAAGTGCCAACGTAAGAAATTTATGAGCCACAGCCCCACGCAATGTTGTTTTGCAACCGATTGCTTGCCCTTTCCTTATACCAAAAGCTGGTTGAGTTTTTTTTGCTTCTGTCCTTACTGTATCCCGTCCAGTGAGAGTTTTAATAATCTTTTCAGCATTTATTAATCGTTGACCGCCTTCACCGACGCTCATGTGTACGATGACTTTGTCGATTTGGAGTCTCGTCATTGGGTTCTGATCATGTAGAGATTTCTCGGCATTTTTGACTGTCACATCATTTCACCACCCAATACGAAAACGTACTTATCTATTGTCTCAAACTGGCGGTCGGTCTGTTCGATCTTCACTATATTTGGGCGGGAACTTTCAACTTTTTTTATTTCAGCTATTTTACCAGTTTCACCCGAGTGTCTTCCGCCAACTATCATCGCGTAGCTCCCTTGTTTGTACTCGTAGTGCATCAATATCTTATTATCAGGCAAAGCAAGCACAAGTGAGTCTTTAGTATTATATTTTTCATCCAATAGCAAATTTGTTCCATCGTGCAAATTGTATTGATATTTTCCACCCTTTACGATAGTAATATTATCTATACGAGAGAGTTTACTTCGGGCATCATCGTCACTGATCTCACTAAGTTCGTATTTTCCGCGCGGGTTTGGGAGCATTCTGTAATTGATTCCTGCAACGCTTAACACGTCGAAAAGCCCTAAACGCGCCTTATATTCTTTAACGACTTTCCCGTTTATCTTGACGGCTCCGTCGTGCAAAACGCGCTTTGTTTCTTTTGCGTTGTCCGTAATGCGCAACATATCGCGTATAACCACCATTATCGGCACAGCATCCTTTGAATGTGCACCTGCAGAAGGGGCGACAACCCACTTGCTGATCTTCTTGGCAATCGGCCAGCTTTTCGGCGCTGAAATTCTTTTCTGGTGCATTTACGCCTCCTTAAGTTTTCCCGCTCTTAGTTTATCTTTTAGGTCGAGCTTTGTGATCATCACGTTTGACGGGTGAATTGGACGTGGTACCTCTGAACCATCAGCTTTATGAACGGTTACACCGTCCACGTGGATCGCTTCTTGTTTAAGGTTGACGTTTGCAACCTTTCCCTCATTGCCTTTAAAATCCCCACGCAGTATTTTCACCGTGTCACCTTTCTTTATCTGGAAACTACGGTGGTTGTATTTTTTTGCAAGCGATGGATTCAGTCGTGCGCAGAGATATTTTTGCCTAACATGAAGTGGGGCCCTGATCCTCGCGCCTCTCTGTTTCCTCGGCTGTGTTGATGTAATCATGTTATATTCGCTCCTCAAGCTATTATTTGAGCTACCGATGCAATTTTCCCAAAACGCTCAGCTACCTCACGGGCGACAGGTCCTTTAATCTCTGTGCCCCTTGGGTCGCCTTTCTCGTCAGTGATGACTGCTGCGTTATCTTCAAACCTTACTCTGATCCCGTCTTGTCTCCTAAATTCCTGTTTTTGCCTAATAATGACTGCATTAAGTACCTGTCTCCGCATCTCTGGGGTGCCCTTCTTAACCGACACAATAACTATCTCTCCTATACCAGCTTTGGGCTGCCTTTTCTTTACTCCTCTATAGCCTCTTACAGCTATGATCTGTAAAGTTCGCGCGCCTGTGTTGTCAACACAATCGAGCGTCGATCCCGTTACAAGAGATTTTGGAACTTTCGCCTTTAAGCTCTTCATAAAATCTGGATCACCACAAAAGACTTTGTTTTAGATAATGGACGACACTCGGCTATCTTCACCTTGTCACCGATTTTAGCTGCAATACAGTCTGGATTGTGGGCATGAATTTTTGATTTCCGCTTTTCATACCTTTCATACTTTGGAACGTATTTGAAATACTCTCGCTGCACGACAACCGTACGACTCATCTTGCCACTTACTACCGTACCATCAACAGTTTGGCCCCTGACGGCCAAATTACCGTGAAATGGACATGCAATATCTTTGCATTCCCGTACGGGCAGGGGAACTTTCAATCCTAACTTTCCTGCCATCATTTCACCTTTTTCGCATTTTTAATAAATTCTTCACGACGCGGTCTTCGGGGCGCGCCACAAGTAAATCGCCATTCAATATAGTATGCTGTCCGTCAGGTAGTATGAACTCAAAGATTCCATGTTCTTTAGGTATCATTTTCTCGCCTGAATCACTTTCTATCGTGAAAGTGTTCTTGCTTTCGTCAACCACTGTAGCAGACAGACCCACGTTAAAAGGATTTGCGTTATCAATAACGAGGACGCGTAATCCAATTAGCTCATGATGCAAGATGTTTTGAGGGGTTATTTGCATTAGCATAATCTCCATCTGCTAGCCGATAGTTCCTTGTTTCTCTTCATTTAGTATTGTCTTTATTCTAGCGATTGCACGCCTTAACTCGCGTGTACGTCCTGGATTTTCAGGAGCGCCTCCTGCTGCAACCACTGCCCTCTCGCGAAGTAGCTCACTTATTAGGTCTTTAAGTTGTTTCTTCCGTTCTTCGGGTTTCATCTCCCGTATTTCCCGTGTCCTCAATATCGCCATGCGGTTCTACCTCTTCTTCTTGAATTTCGATGAGTTGGATATCATCAGGAAGTTTTACGCCTGGATGCACTATATGCACTTTAACCCCTATAATGCCTAACTTCTTTTTTGCCACAGCGTAGCCTTTATCAACTAACTCCTCGGCTGGCTTTCCACAATGCTTTATATAACCTGCGAGGAACTTCTCAGTTCGCGCACGTGGACCTGTCAACTTTCCTGCAAGGATAATCTCGCAGCCTAAAGCTCCCGCATCCATAATCCTCTGGAGCGCAGATTGACCGGCTTTCCTAAAGTACCAACCGCGTTGCAAGGCATTTGCTAGCCTATTTGCCATTATCTGCGCACTTAGTTCGGGAACTTCAATTTCTTGCACGTCCAACTGTGGATTATCAAGCTTGAACTTACTATCAAGCTCTTTTGTGACCCTCCGTATAGTCTTACCAGCCTTTCCTATAATCATCCCCGGCTTTTCGGCGAATATCGTCACTTGTGTCCCGAGTGGTGTTCGGTTTATTTCCATGCCGCCGTACCCGGCACGTTCGAACTCCTTAACGAGGAACTCATTCATCTGAGACCTTTTTATGCCCTCACTTACGAATCTTTTTTCAATCGCCATTTTTCACCTCCTGTAGCACTATTTCAACCGTAGCAGTCTCTGTATCTTTTGCTGTAGCTCGTCCCATCGCGCGAGGCATACGCCCTTGAATAACTCTGCCGCGTCTCATCAAGCTATGAACGATCTTCATCTTTTCGGTGTCAAGCCCCTTATACTCAGCATTTGCTTCGGCATTTTTTATCACTTTTAGTATCTCTGACGCAGCTTTTTGAGGGTACCTGCCAGCATCCCAGCCTACAAGGCCTTTTCTGTGTCCCACCTCACTGTTATAACGTTTGAATCGTACCGCCCTCTTCTTTTTGATAACAGCATCGAGATAATATTTTGCCTCTGTGAGATCCATTCGTCTCAATTCCCTACATAGCTCCACGCAATGCTTTGGTGACACGTGAAGCTCATGACCTTGGGCGCGGGCAGTTATTTCTTTGTCAAATTCCTTAGAGTAGTTAGTAAATGCCATATCAATCACTTCATTTTAATGGGACGTATTTACTTGACCTCGTAGCACCAACGCCTGGTCCGCCGTGGGTAACACGTTTCCGTGTTGGAGCAAATTCTCCAAGATAATGCCCAATCATTTCAGGCATTATTTCAAATTGATTGAAACTTTTACCGTCGTGTACTGCGATTACGGTTCCCACCATTTCAGGAAAGATTATCAGATCCCTTAAATGTGTACGGACTTGTTTGCCGTCTTTTATCTGTTGTAAAAGTTGCTTTTTATCTTCGCTCAAGCCTCTTTTAAGTGCTCTCCGTTGACGTGCTGGAAGGATATTAGTTATCTCTTCTAATTCCATTCCGCGCAGTTTTTCGACTGTATACCCCTTGTATGTGAACTCTTCTCGTCGTCGTGGTGCTTCGGCCTTCTTTCTTTTCACCATAGATCTCACTCCAAGTCGTTCATCGCTTACCTGTTCTTCTGGCAGCGATGCTACCTACTTTTCTTCCTGGTGGTGCTCTTCTGCTAACAGTCTTCGGTCTCCCAGGATGCTGCCAGCCGCCCCCACCAAACGGGTGGTCAACGGCGTTCATTGCAACTCCTCTTACTCTTGGAAACTTACCTGCTCTTGACCGCATCTTCAAATACTTCTTCCCTGCCTTTACAAATGGCTTATCTACCCTGCCACCACCCGCAACCATCCCAATTGTCGCTTTACAGTGAGGATGAAGCCATTTCATTTCACCACTAGGAAGCTGCACAACTGTTTTATTTAAATCATGGGCGATTAACATCCCATAAACACCAGATGCACGCGCAAATGAGCCCCCATCTCCTGGTTGTGACTCAATATTGTAGATCGGGATGCCTTCTGGTATTTCAGCAAGTTGCAATGTGTTTCCAGCCTTTATTTCCGCAGATATCCCACAAGTTACCTCGTCACCGACTCCTAATCCCTCAGGCACAAGGATGAGTCTCTCGCTTCCATCTCGAAGTTCGACTCTCCCTATAGGGGCACTACGGGCAGGATCATGCAGTATGTCGACAACTGTGGCTGTAATCGTCTCATCTTTATCAATCCTTAAGTGCTTAATATCAGCTTTATAACGGTGAGATGGGGCGCGATACGTAGGAGTGCCTCTCCCCCTATTTTGCGATATTATTCTCTTTCCCATTTGTACTCACCTCAGAATACACCAAGCCTTGACGCTATTTCTTCTGCAGAATTCTCGCCAGAGAGAGTGACAATTGCTTTTTTCAGTCCCTTTGGTGTGATAAGGGTCTTGATATCTGTAACTGTAACATCGTAGATCTCTTCTACAGCTTTTTTTATGCTATCTTTCGTATCATCAATGTCCACAATGAAATGAAGTTTGTTATCCTTATCAATTTGTACCGTCGCTTTTTCAGTTATGTAAGCGTATTTTAACATAGCTTAAAACTCCATTAAAGCATTTACAGCAGATTCAGTCCAAACGGTCAACCGCCCAGCATGTACTCCTGGAGCAAGAAGTTCAACGTTGAGGTTGTTAACCGTCGTGACGTCAACTCCTGGCAAATTTCTAGCAGCGACTAGTGGCCTGGTACCGACGATGAGAATGCTCTTTTTATTCTTGTAACGTCTTCCTCGCCTCTTCCCCTTGCCAGCTCTAACCTTCCGGCCAGATTTCGCTTTTGCTAGGTCTTCCCAAACTTGAAAATGTTTCAACGCCACTGTTATTTCTTTGGCTTTGGAGAGCTCCTGAAAAGCATCGACAACTACTAAAGGAAGGTTGCCAGCATATCTATGTCCACGGGCCTTTACTAGGTCCAATATGATCGTCGCAGCGATTGCTGACCTTATTGCTTTCCTTCTCTCTTTCCTATTTATCTTCTCTGAAAAGATTTTCTCCGGTTTTGGCGGATGAGCTTTTCTTCCACCGACGGCCTGCGGGACTCTCGCAACTCTGCTTGAATTCTTTAATCTTGGAACTTGAGCAACACCTCTTCCCGACCCCCACGACTCAGCAGAAGTTTTAATCCCAGAGGCCATATTCGGTCCATAAGCTTGTCTCCTATTAGCCTGAGATGCAAGCACCGCTTTTTTAATTATATCGGGACGGTATAATTCGTTAAAAATAGGGGGGAGCTCTATCTCATTTGCGACTTCCCCTTTTAAATCTAAAACTTGAACTCTCATCTGCATTACCCCTGCTTTGACTGAAGGCTTATGTAACTTAACTCTGGAGCCGTTTGCGGTGTTCTACTCGGCCTTATTGCATCTCTTATTCGAATCAATCTCTTAACTGGTCCAGGAACCGAACCCTTTAGTATAATATAATCATTTTTAACTATACCATACTTAAGGAGTCCTCCGTCTGGCGTTACTTCTGAACCATTTGATCCAATTTTTATAATTCGTTTGTTAAACTCCGTCCTCTGATGGTAGCCAGTTTGCCCGAGTTGGGGGACCGTCCAACGCACCCGTGCTGGATTCCATGGTCCAAGATTTCCTATGTGGCGTCCTTTTCCCCCTCTAAATGCCTTTCTATCTTGGATGGTAACTCCCCAGCGTTTGACTGGGCCCTGCGTCCCTTTCCCCTTAGTCACAGAAATGACATCGACGAGTTCTCCGGTTTTGTAAATATCACCTATGGCCACTTCTTTGCCAATTATTTTGTGCGCGTATTCAAAAGTAGAATTCACATCTTTAGCGCCCACACGCATTTCCATTAAATCTGGAACTTTTTTGGAAATGCCACTGACCTTCTTAGGAAGGGTATACGCCAATACCCTTATCTCTTCTGCACCATCGAAAGATCCTCCTGTGATTGGACTTCCTTTGCTAAGCGGCATGAGTTTTTTTAACTCTGTTTCTAAATCGCTTGTCCACTCCTCGAGCGACACTTTTCGTCCATAGGGTGTGTTTTTATAAGCTCTTATAGCTGCAATTTTTAAAGGAGGGGTCTCCAAGATAGTAACTGGCATGCTAATCTCCATGCCCTCCATCGGGCTATTGGGCCTATCGTCTATGATAATAGCGTGCGTCATGCCAGCTTTATAACCTGCAAAACCCTGGATCCTTGGCTCTGTTTGTTCAGGCCAAGATCTTATCCTTGGGACTTCCCGCTTTGCCCTCTTACGCGGGCTATAAGCAAGTGACCCACGTCTTGGACGATGTCTTTTAGCCATTGAGTTTACCTCACTCTCTCATTAATGCAATCCAATATTCAGCACACTTAAAGTGGCAAGTATTGCCTCCTCAGTGCGTACAGTTTCTGTTCCCTGATCAGGAATGGCATTAACTACATAATCTGATACATCTTGAGTTGAAAGACCAATTTCACTCAGTATTTCATCAAGCCCGCGATTTGGTGCGCCAAATACTACTGCGATACTCGCAACATTGCGTTGCGCGATTTCTTTGAGCATTGCGGAGGTAATCGGCCGTCCATGCTTGGTAGTCGAAATTACGAGACCTTTTAGCGCCTCATTTATGCTTGACACCACCTCAACAGAGTAACCCCAGCTTTTCGATGGTTTTTGGCACAGTTCAACTTCTAGCGGATCTCTTGAAAAGACCTTAACTGTTGCACGCTGCCCTGCGCGAACTTTTACATTCCGCATCAAGGCCGGGCAATCGAGACCGATTTCTACCCGAGCGCCTTCAGCTCCGACGTCTATCACAACTCCTTCTCGAACCGTGTCCTCAACTTTCACATGATGTGGGGTTTTCAACGGAGGAACTACACCGATGTATTTAAGTTCTTCAGTTCGCGGGAAAAGCAACTTACGAATATACTGTGGTGTTTCCATATATCGTAACACAGTCGAAATGAAGTTGCTATCATCAAACGTGCTATCACGATATATCAAAACGCGGTCAATTCGAAATATTGCTGCTGCCCGCGCCACCTGTCCGACTTTATACGTTTTTATTTTTTTATCGGCAGATTCAACCGTTAAGGATGATGGTACGGCTATGTGAATTTTAGGGATCATTGTCCCATGGTCTAATCTCGCAAGCTTGACCTATCTATTTATACTAATAGTGATTAGCTACTTAAAGGTTTCTCAGATCAAAGCTTTATAGTCTAAGCCAAAAGTGAAAAGACTTTTTTTGCTGCCACTTACTTACAAGCTTCAAATCACTCCAATAACAAAGTGTTTTATTGCATTTGATAGTATTCATGAGCTTTGCAAGAGGGCTTACCAATAAATTCTTCGCGTTCTCTCAAACACAAAAATTTTAATTCTACGTTTTTTAATGTGTTTTTTAATTTGTACTTCTATGACAAAAAATTAGCTCTTTTTCTTGATAAAAAAACACAAACTCACACATTTTGCACAATTGTCAGAATATCCATTGTACCTCCTCGTAATTTTTAAGTTTGCACAATGAACATTGAAATCGTACATTCTAATAAGACTAAAACATAAAGCCAACTAAAGAAGATTACAACTTAATTAAGTTTGAAAGAATCTCACACTTCACAAGAGACCTCTAGTGGCTTAGGCTCATCTGAGTTGTGCCACAACAGCGGGTTAAGAGAATGTTGTCTGCACATCGTAGTCGTGAGTTTGTATTGTACATGAAGTATTAACCTAACAACATTACTTTGCGCAGATATTATTACTGTTCCTATTACTGTTCCGTTTCCAAATCTGAAATCTAGAGTTTAGACAAAATAAAGAAATGTCACACTCAGTCCTGGCAGTTAACAGCCAGAGATTTCATATACACCTCATTCAGTTTCAATAGTATAACCTTGCAGCGCTTCAATTTGTTAAATAAGATCTTTGCAATTTAAAGAGAAAGAGCAGATTTAATTTAAGCATAAAGGGAGTTACCGGAAAGTTTATGATAGATACTAATCCAAAAATGATAAACAATCGCATTATTTAGACAAATCACAAATCAGTCTTCTTGAAACAAGCATACTCCACACCTTGGCTGCAGTAATTCGAAAATTGCCCGTTACAACCAAGGTCTTACACCTTATACTCATTAAGGAATTGCATATGATTTTATATTTAAAACGAGACAGAAACAGCAAAATAGCAGCTTGAAACTCTATCAACTTTTGCCACTAACAATAAAATTTCAATATATTCTAACATTCGGGCAATTCATTGTTGTACAAAAGATTAGGATAATAATTAATAGCTAAGCAAGATAAGTAATAATGAAATGGCACTGCAATGAGCCATAAAGCAATAATAGAAATTCATGATAGAAATTACCACCCCTTCACGAATCCATATTACATTGATTGATTTAAACGGTGCACTCGGTAGAATTGATGGAAGTGTTGGAATAACTTTAGATTTTCCATTGATTAAAATTCGAGCAAGACGGTCCAATAAATTTGCTGTTCTGGGAAATAGTAGTTTTTCAGAAAGAATTAAAAAAGTCCTAGAAGCTATGGCAAAAGTGTATCATATCGGTGGAATTGAGGTTGACATTATCGAGGACTACCCTGATCATGTTGGACTTGGTTCTGGTACCCAAGCTTCACTAGCAGCCGGAATGGCAGTAAGCAAACTTTACGACTTGAATCTCACCCCGGCTGATATAGCGCATTTGACAAAAAGAGGTGGAACGTCGGGGATTGGAACTACAGCCTATGATCGCGGGGGATTCATAGTAGATGGCGGTCATAAGGGAAAGTGTGAGTTCAAGCCATCATCAGCGTCCGGGGAATATTCGCCCCCTCCGGTGTTAATACGTCACGATTTTCCAAACTGGGATATAATAATTGCTATTCCTGACTTAACAGGAGCAAGTAATGAGAGAGAAGTTAATATATTTAAAGAAAAGTGTCCTGTCCCCCTCCATGAAGTCCAAAAACTCAGCCATATAATACTTATGGAGATGTTACCTGCTGTTATTGAACAAAATATCGAGAGTTTTGGAGCTTCAATAAATAAAATCCAACATATCGGGTTTAAACGTCATGAAGTTGGACTTCAGCCATTTTGTGGACAATTGATGGAATTCATAATAGAGAACGGAGCTTATGGAGCTGGAATGAGTTCATTTGGGCCTACTGTCTACGCGATTACTGACGATAAAAGCTTAAAGAATGCGGTGCAGACATATCTTAATGAAACCACCGATGGTAAAGTATATTGCGTCAAAGCTCGCAACTGTGGAGCATATTTGAAAGAATTTTAATCGATAAATTTGAAAGTAATAAAAAATAGAGTAAGTTACGATAAAATGCGTACAGGTTGAGCAAATGTTTTCAGATCTCCAATACAAATTATCGAAGCTTCAAAAACTGATTCTTCTCACTGACGGTTCAATAACAACTTTACTTGAAGTTATCACAGCCAAACCAGTTACTGTTAGTACCCTCGTACAAAAGATTGTTAAGGCTGATAACGAAATCGCAGAATTGCTTGAAATTGAAGAGGGAGATAGCATTAACTACAGAGTAGTAACATTGAGAAACGTCGACAGCGCAAAACCCCTTATCTATGCTGAGTCATATACCCCTATATCAAGGTTACTGAAGGAGTTCAAATATGATCTTATGAAAGCTGATATACCAATAGGCAAAATCATGCAAGAGCGAAAAATTGAATCGCGAAGAGAGATTGAAAAGATAGAGATGATATTCAACGATGAATACAGCGAGATATTTGATGTATCTTATCACATTCCAATGTTGTCGAGAACATACAATATAATAAGTAATAACATGGTGCTGATAAGGATCATTGAAACTTTTCCATTGACTAGTTTTTTAAGATTTAATGCCTAATGGATGCTGTTGTAAAACATACGAAAGACTTTTGAGAGATCCAAAGTTTTTGAAATTAAACTGCCCCCGGCGACATTTCCTTATGTGTAATCATGTGTATTGTTTTAGTTTGAAGTATAAATGAGGTCATGTCTTTTTGCAGAAATGAAAAAAAGGTAAGAACAGAAGATCTGTTATTTGAACTTAAGACTTACTTTTATTGTGAAATAGCAAGTTCCAATTATGTGCAAACGTAATTCCCGTACGGTATTTACTCCAGCTACTTTCAATTTTACATATTAGAGATATCGTGATGAAAGAATAAATAACAAATCTGTCTTTACACGCAATTAGCTTTAAAAACATTGTACAGGAAATTATTCTAACGGCACAGCAAAAGAGAGATAGTTTACTCCCCAACAACTGGAGAATTTAACAGGTCTTCTACAAAGTTAAATTAATTTATTTTTTAACAAATTTCCTCGCGAAACGAGCACAATTGTCATTGTTCCAAGGATCGTAAATTTAACTTCGATTATTAACTTGCTATAAACTTTCTATCAATAGACACTCATCGTAAAAAATTAATAAGATTTCCAGATTGGAATGTGCTACTTTTTTCATAATATAGTTGCTTATTGAATGTGCATAAGATATAATTTTGACTCTTGCACTGTGGTAAGGTAAAAATAAACTCAATGTTAACCCCATACTATTCCATCAGACTCGCAGTGAATTGTTATCGTCGACAGAGTAAGCAGCATCCAGATACCATTGCCATTCCGGTCTGTGCCCCGATAATCTAGCAGCAGTTACCAATATGCGTCTTATCTTTTATACAACCATCATTTATCGAACAATTCTGTTCTAAGAGATTATGACTTGGCTAGAAATGCCTCATTCATACTTCTAGAATTGTAGGTTGAATTCAATGCATAATTACCGATGAGTCTTTTGCTCATTTAATCTTAGATTGCCGCAAAGAGTGCAACAGCAAAACACATCGCTTTCATCCAAACTATCTTTTCCGATTATAAGAACTATTTTCGTTTTGATCCACATACCTCAAATAAATCAATGAAAATGCCAAAAACCATAGCGGAAAAAGTATATAGCTTGCATAATCGTGTACAAGCCATAGACTATCAGAACCGAAATAGTACCCAGCAGTGAACAACAACAATAGTCTCACAAAATTTTGAATGAATGTTCCAGCGAGACCTAAAATAAAAAGTCCAGGAACCATTGAGTTTTTGGGCTTTCTATCCATCAACATGAGACCAAATATGGCAAAGAATATCGCAATTGAATCGCTACCCGAGCACCTGGAATCAACCACTGTAACAATATCGGAACCATTTAAACTTGTTAAAATTACTTTAACTCCTTCAACTGATATTGGCACTCCAAAAAATCTTAATGTCGACGTTGAAATTAAAGCCGTAACCATCGAAAATGAAGATGAAAAAAAAGTTTCAATAAACAACGGAAATCCAACAGCAATACCGTAAATAATTAAAAGCATGAAAGGAACTTTCGAAGCTCGTCCAAAAAAAATACAGAAAGATGAGACTACGACTAAGCCAATCGCAAATATCGTTAGCGGTAAGCCAACGATTGAAACTGACGAATAATTAAGCAGAGCAAGAGCTGGTATAAAAAGTCCAACCCCTATGCACAACCAACGAACGTCAACTTTTAAGTTAGAAATATCAATTTCAGTACGTTTTATCCAAATCCATATTATACAGAGTAATAGAACAACCCAAGAATAAAATCCATTCTGCTTGAGCATTTGCAAATTTAAAATGTCAGAAAAATTGTGAAAAACGTTACTAAATATCGATAAGACAACAAGAACGGAAATTGCCCAGAGGGCGGCTTTAATGTGAACACTCTGCTTGTCGATGAACATCTTTTAGTACCATATCATAAATTTCTTATACATTATATTCTAGTTCGTACGAATTTATCTATACCTACATCAACGATAAACTTATTATTAATTAAAAGGTTTGAGAAACTAATCAGATTCTAACATTATCACTCGTGAAAAAGATGTTCAAGGTCCCAGCGGCGCTCAGAATTGATGTAGATACCATAAGAGACGTACTGCTTTTACCTAAACTTCTGGACATATTAAAGAGTGTCGAAATCAAAGCAACCTTCTTCGTTACAACTGGACCGGATAAAACTGGATTTAACGTATTTAAACACCTTAAACAACCAAAAAATTATCTTAATGTTCTCAAATCAAAGCCATATCGATTCGGCATTCAAAGTTTAAATGGGATATTTCGGCATATCGAAGTTCAAAATTCACACCCCTACACTTTACAACGGGCTTTAAAAGAAGGTCATGAAGTTGGACTACACGGTTACGACCACTATAGATGGATGAATGAGTTAGAGAGATTTGAAGACAAATACATTATCGCGCTTATTCAACGTGGACTAACAGCTTTAGCTAATTCTGCCAAGAGTGATATTATAAGTTTTGCGTCGCCGGGGTTTAAAATAACTCAAGAGTTCTTAAAATCAATAGACACCTTCAACTTCTATTATTCTAGCGACTACAAATTTGATGTACCCGTAGCACCGTTTTATCCACAATTTGGTAGTCAAACTTGTCGGATATTACAGATACCAGTTGCAAGTGATTCAATAGGGGAACTGATTTCAAAGGGGTTTAATGAAAAAGCGATATTAACAACCATCAAACAGAGGCTTGATAGTTGGTATCAAAGTAATGTGCCATTTGTGTTATACATGCACCCTTCTTATGAAATAGCATACAAATTAGAGCTTTTCAATCAGGTTTTAACACTAATAAATAACGATAACAGATTCGAGTTATCCACACTAGCACATATCTCAAGTATGGTGGAGGCATGACCGTGGAGCCTCTTAAGATTGTTCACATATATGAGCTAGGACCACAAGAAGAAGGCGTTTTAATAGGCGGTGTAGAAGTTGCTCTTTTAGAGCTCTCAAAATCACTATTGAAACTCGGACATGAAGTAACTATTGTAAATGGTGCAAGCAAGATTTCACGAGATTTTTCGATAGATAGAATAACTATAAGACATATTGACTTCGGTGGATTTATGAAATCGACGTGGGACGCCTCAAACCTCCGCTTGATGCGACAAATTGCCTTTCCCATAGCAGCGTTAAAAGCGAATCTTGGTGAGTACGATATCTATCACGGCCATTTTTACACCTCAGGCCTTATAGCTAATTTTCTAGCGAGACGAAATAGGGCAGTTGCAGTGAACACGATTCACGGGTCTTATTACGACATTTGGAGATATTTGGAACCACCTATTGTTTCATCCATTTATAGGCTAACTGAAAGAACTCTAGCTCCAGCACTCGCTAAGATGTCAGGAATCCAAATTCACACAGGAGGTTATTTTGCCAACAAAGTAATAACCTGGGGTGCCCCTTCCGAAAAAGTGGTGACGATACACAACGGATTTGATCCAAAAAAATTTAATCCGCAAACACGCCCAATTGAGATCCCAATCGATGAAACGATTTTATTTACAGCAAGGAGGTTAGTAGAAAAGAATGGTTTAGAATATCTCATTAAAGCGATGCCAAAAATTGTAGAAAAATATGATGCTCATTTGTTAATTGCAGGAGATGGTCCACACAAGTCTCAGCTTCAACGATTAGCTGAAACACTAGGATTACGAAAAAATATTACATTCATCGGTTTAATTCCACATCAGAAATTGGCTCCATACATTGTCCGGTCAGATATAGTGATCGTCCCTAGTTTAATGGAATCATCGAGTCTTTTTTTAATAGAGTCGATGGCATGTAAGAAAGTAGTGGTCGCATCGAATGTTGGTGGTATTCCTGAAGTTCTGAATAGAGATTGCGGAGTTTTGATAAAACCAATGGATGAATCTGCTCTTTCTGCAGCAATATTGTACTTGTTATCTAACGATGCTGTTAAAAACGAACTAGCCGAAAATGCTTTTCAGGCGGTAAGCAAAGCATTAACTTGGGACAACATTGGCCGCTTAACACAATCCGCTTACTCAAAAGCGCTTGGAGCTAAGGTTAGTTCTAATAGCCAGGACTAAAAGCTTTCCTAAATTCTGTGCAGGTCTTACAAGCATCAATGGGAACAATCCCAAAAGCTCCGCATCGCACATATTTTTCTTTATTATAAACTTCATAGCCTGCAAAGGCCATACAATAGACATCCGATTCAGTTGTGGCTGTACCAAAACGCATATGAACCATATTATATTTTTTTAATATTATATTTATATTTAGCGAAAGTTTTATTAATAACCGGCATTCGTTAATAAGGAGATTAAGATAGATTACAATCGTGCGATAGATATAAAACCTGTATGACCAACGCGAGTCGATGGTCGCGTACCCCTTTTAGATACTTCGATTTCCCTCTGAATTATTTCAATTGTTTTGACGCACGAAAGGCTCTTGAGCGATTTTCTTACATCTAATACCTGTTCATAGAAAGGTGAATAGGAGACTATAAACCCCCCTGGTATAACGAGCGTTGATAATACCTCTACAGCTTTATGTGCCTCAAATAAATCTAGTGTTATTACATTAAACTTGGTTTCAGTAGAGATATCTAAAACGTTACCTACTACAACGTCAACATTTTTCAAGCCAGTCTGTTCAATATTTTTAACAGCATTTTGCGCAAATTCCGGGTTTATCTCGTAAGTAATCACTTTTTTAGCAACCGCTCCCAAAAAGATAGCAGTAATTCCAGAGCCCGTGCCTGCATCAAGGACGACATCATCTTTATTCAGACCAGTATGTGCGAAGATTACCCCAATATCCTGAGGCATCATCGGTGCGCCAGTTCGAATAAAATGATGAAAAAAATCTGGATTCCTTGGTTTCAGAACTCTGAACTCATATCCCATATGAGTTGAAATAGTATCGCCATACTCAAGCTCTTTTAAAGTTTCAAGGTTTATCACGCCTTTATCGGTATGAAGCTCCCCTTCAGACTTTACAAGAAACTCCTTTTTAGAACCGTGTCTTATTGACACTAATAAAGCAGTATCTACCATTGAATTACGAAATCATTGTTTGCTTCCCTCAAGCTGCAAAATGGCTTCAGCAAGATCGCCTTTTGATTCTATTAATGCATTTCTCGCCATTTCTTCACTTACACCACTTTGTTTAGCGACAAGCTTTATATCCTCCTCGTTTAATGAGGGCTTTTCTACGCACTCACCTCGTATTTGATATGTTTTGCTGTCTCCGACGGTTATTACCGTCACGTCTGCATTTTCAAGGATAAGCTCCTTATCAGTAAGGCGAATTAAAACTTCCCGCACACCTTCAAGCTCTTCTGCTTCAACGCCCATTTTCTTCAATTGTTGTTGTAACTTCTTAGGGTTCGCGCCTTTCATTCCTGGAAACATCATCGTACCTCACGAAACATCATCGTACCTCACACTAAAGAAGTATTCAAAGGATTTTTATGTTGCGGTATTCAGTTTTTATGACAAATTATAACAAGTATTACATACAATTTTGTGCTTCCGCTTTAAGAAACCCATGTCTAACCTTTACTGCTACGCCTTTTTCAAAGGTGAGCATCTCTTTAGGACTCAAAAGCGCTTGTCCTGTAGCAAGTAGTTTATCACTCTCATCCACTAAAAGCACCTCATCATTAGCTCTTAACTCTAAATCGACGTCAACAATATGTCTAGCAAAGGCTGTTTTTCCTGAGCCAACAAACGATGCAGCGTCTGAGTTTACTACTACGCGGAGCTTTGGACGCGCGAAGTGCTTATGCAAGCGAATGGCGCCAAGCTTAGACAACGTAAATAATCCATCATATGAGCGTAATGTAGCTATCCGTATATTGTTATCCATAACTTGACTCACTCTTCCTGTTGAGGAAAGCACGAATGTAACTGAGTCGGGAAAAAGGGCTGCCCCTGCGTCCTGCCCGAACTGATAATCTCCAATTATCCTGACACGCTTTAGCACAAGCGTTATATTGCAACTACATCTATTTTATACGTAATGCCAACAGAATTCCTCAATCCCTTGGAAAGTCGCCGTATTGATGAGAACTGTGTCGGACTTGGGGTTTCCAAACTCCAACTTATGGAAAATGCAGGTCAAGCAGTTGCAATATGCGCAATGAATAAGTTAACTACATTATCGCAACAGCTCAGACGAAAAATAGTCGTTATATGTGGTCTCGGTAATAATGGGGGAGACGGATTAGTAGCAGCTCGGCATCTTTCAAGGAATTTTGAAGTAGATGTTATTTTAATCGGCATTGAATGTTCGATTAAAACTGAAGAAACGCGCAATAACTGGAATACAATAAAGAAGATGGATGCATCGATTAAGCTTATCGATGCGAATTCTATGTTTACCCCTAAAAGCCCCTTGATGCGGTTAGACGAATTCGATCTGATCATTGATGGAATTTTTGGAACAGGAATCCATGGGAATGTACAGGAACCTGAGTCAACTGTCATTGACATACTGAATGCTTCATCGGTCTACAAAATTTCTATTGATCTTCCAAGTGGGTATGGAACAAATAAGGTCGTTAATGCAGACTATTCTGTAGTTCTACACAAACCTAAAGATGGAGTTTTGCTTGAGCATTTTGAAGTCGCTGGTATAGGAGTACCTATTGAAGCCGAAATATATACGGGCCGAGGAGATTTACTTTATAAGCGAAAAGCGGACAGCCACAAAGGTGAAAATGGGAGGGTCTTAGTCATCGGTGGAGGACCGTACACTGGAGCACCTTTACTTTCAGCCATGGCAGCAATGAAAAGTGGTGTTGATGTAGTGACTGTAGCAACGCCAAGAGAAGATAGAATCGCAGGATATTCGCCAAATTTAATAGTTAAAAAGGCAGGGACGGAAAAGATATCAACAAAAGACGTTGACTATTTAAGTGACCTTATCAGCAGAAACGATTCTATAGTGATGGGCCCCGGCCTCGGGACAGATGCTGAAACTACTAAAGCTGTAAGCTTATTGATTCCATTATGTAAACGCCTTGCCTTGGACGCTGATGGGTTAAAAGCGTTACATAATACTCAATTTGAAGATGGATGCGCGATTATCACCCCACATCAAAAAGAATTTGAACTCATTTCTGGAGAAGAACTACCTCATAAAATAGATGAAAAGATTAAGCTTGTAACGTCGTTCTCACGAGATAGAAACGTCATCACACTTCTTAAAGGCCGAATTGATATCATATCTGATGGGAATAAATATCGATTAAATAAGACTGGAAATCCAGGAATGACAGTAGGGGGCACTGGAGATGTACTTGTTGGTATTGTTGGAGCGTGGTTAACGAGGGCAAATGGATTTAATGCAGCGTCATCTGCTGCGTATATAAATGGATCTGCTGGGGATTTAGCTTTTGAAAAGTTAGGGTACGGCCTTCTTGCAACAGATGTTATTGAGAATATACCTTTTGTAACGAAAATTTGACTTAAATAGAACAATAAAGGTTTGGATAAAGCCTGTAGCTCTATAGATGGCATATAAAAAGAGCTTTTCTGTAACATCGTTGTATTGCACAATAGGTGTGAATTCAACTATGTTACAGCTTGTCGTGGGAACAAATTTTATCAAATGCTTAAACTGATGTTAAATTCAATTGTATTTTATTAAGATTCTTTAAGAAACTATCTTGAGACAATAATATCGTAATTTGCGCTTGTTTCTGCTGCTCACTCTAATAAATCTGTTTCTATAGGGTTTGATCTAAAGAGATCTGCTTCAGAAGATCATTCGTTAGATGCAATAACGAAAGAGCTGCAAAGTCATATTTCAGATAAATCAGCTCCAGGAGCTAATTTAGAAATATTGCCCTAATGGATATACACGAAATAAATCAGCTTTGGGAGATCTATCCTTTCAGGGTTAATTTCCCCTTTGATCAACGCAGACAAATTCTAGATAAAAAGTCAATAATATAGTAGTCCGCTATATTTCCCACGTGTATTGTTATAACAGCGTTTCATTCGTTCATCGCGAAGCTATTTAATTAACCCTGGCGGTATGGGTGTTGGCGTAGGTACAGGAGTTGGCGTTGGAAACGGCTCCGGGATAGGTGTCGGTTCGGGTGTAGGTAGCGGTGTCGGCATTGGCGTTGGCATTGGCGTTGGCATTGGCGTTGGCAGCGGCATTCGTATAGGTGTTGGTAGCGGCGTCCGTATTGGCGTTTGTAACGGTGTTCGAGTCGATATTGCTGTAAGGTTTCTTACTGCGCTTGAATTAGTTGTAGCTGCTGCTGTACTATTCGCAGCAGTACTTTTTGTATTTGATGGAACATAGATCACAGCGGCAACTAATGATAAAGCTATAATAAACAGAATTCCACTAACTAATAGTTTTTTCTTAGTTATAGGAAATATGATTCCCGAGATCCTTTTCAGTGGCTTAACGTTTTGTTGTTGTATTAAATTTCTACTTTGCGAGCCGCTCTGAAGTTGCGGTTGAAAAGTGGCAGCTTTACTCTTTTCTGGTTTTTTATATTCTGATCCACACTCAGGACAAAATCGCTCATATTGAGATAAATTAGTTCCACAATCTGCGCAAATTTTTTTGTTATCCATTACGATTCACGGTTTAAGTTTGTGTTTAAGATTTGGAAAGTATGAAGGACTAAGACTTCATCAGTAATAAAACTCACGCTTTTAAACAATTGCGAACTTTCGGCCAGTCTTCCCGAGATATTTTCTTCAGACTTCACACGCTCATATGGACTGTAGACCAAATCCATATCTACAATGAATTCATTTCGTAATTTTACATATCAAGTTATATTTCGATAGGTTATTCTGCTGCAACGGTTGAATAGTTTCAGAGATCTTGGCTATTTAATTTATAATTAATTAAACCTTCAGAACCCTTCCTTTGTAACAAAGTAAATCAGCTTCTTAATAGCTCTTGTTGAACTTAATCAATATTTGTAATGTCTAACAAATAAGAGAGTTGTTTTCCGAAACATCCCTTTTAATGCCATTTACATTTCCTTCCATACAGAAACATCAAATACAAATCGTTTCTTAAAAAATCGAATTCTATTCCTTTTTACCGATATAAACCCACTGATCATATATTCCTGAGTTATCTCTATTATCCATGATATCACCTTCTATTCCTAAGTCTGCCATGACTTCATAAATAAAGTCTACCTCTTCTTCTTTATGGACTGTGAAAATAAAAATGCCTCGATTGACCATAGAGACCGCCTCTGCAAATATTTTTAGCCAATCATATTTATTAAATTCATAAATCGATCCAAGCATAAATCCAACGACACTATTGAAGTTTTGACTATTAAAGAATTCATAGTGTGATATCGTTGACGCATCTAACACTACAGTTTTGTTCATTTCGAGGGCTCCATGATATAACCCCTCACATATAGAACATTTATCGTTATCTAAAGCGAAAATCTCATATCCAAGTGATCTCAGTGCTGCCGTTGCCATTCCATTGCCGCAGCATATCTCAAGCATTTTATCTTTACTTACGTCATATATTAGCTCAATTTTCGTTTTAAAGAGCGACTTTATCCTCTCTTGCCGTTTAAGAGAATAAGCTAAAGTGTCGGCCCTCTGTTTTATATTACACTCGCAATTTGTGCCATTGAGAAGTGCATTCGATAGAATAATAAGGACAGCATCATGAAGCTCTGACCTATCGAGACAATACTCGATCTTGTTACTAGATTGAACCTGATCAAAAAAGTTTTTAGCACATTTGTCAAATTGACTATCCAGATTAACAACATCTGTGATGAGAGTCCAAAGTTCGTCCTTAAAAGCAATACCTACAACGTGTGCACTATTTTTGCAAACGAACTGGGCAACTATCTTGAGAGACTTACTTCGCATCTCTTGTAAAATGTATTTTGAAAATCCAGTTTCTTTCAGTGCCGCATAACTACTTTCTACCAGGTTTATTTCATCAGAACCGAAAAGATCACTTAGTGTCAAACTCGTCACCGTCTGTGAGCAATCCCAACGATATCACGAAGGTTAAAATTTCTTTCGCTTAAATACCTAGTTATGCCGTCCGAAACCTCCTTGAATATCGATATATTTTTTGCAACGATCGATCCTACCTGAATCGCTTCGGCCCCTGCCATTATGAGCTCAAGCGCGCTCCTATAGTCGTTAACTCCGCCCACACCAACTATCGGTATGTCCAACTCTCTATAAAGTTGATAGATACATCTAACAGCGATAGGGCGTATTATATGCCCAGAAACCCCTCCAAATATATTTCCAAGAACCGGCGTCCCGCTTTGTACATCGATTGCCATGCCGGTAACTGTGTTTATAGCAACTACAGCATCTGCACCGCCGCGCTCAGCTGCCTTTCCAATAGAAGTTATATCGTTGACGTTCGGTGTAAGCTTAACCCAAACGGGGAGCTCTACTGTTTCTTTTATCCTTTTCGTTATTGTTTCTACAACAATCGGCTGAGACCCTATTTCAAGCCCGTAACCTTTTGTGTGTGGGCAGCTAAGATTAAGTTCAACAGCATCTGCTAGCCTACAGACGCTAGTTGCAAGTTTTATAAATTCTCTTTCGTCACTTCCAAAGATACTAACGATTATTGGCTTTAAATCGTCGAATGTCCGCAGAGTTTCAAGTTCCTCAATAAACTTTAGTCCCGGGTTTGGGAGCCCCATAGCATTGATATATCCTCCCTCGATCTCCACGAGAACTGGGCCCCGATGTCCTTCTCTCGGATATAATCCAATAGACTTAGTAACAACAGCTCCAGCACCATTTTGCATTACCCTACGAAGAGAAGATGCCGTTGTTCCAAGTACTCCAGCGGCTAGCATTGTCGGGTTTTCTAGTTTCAGAGTTCCGATCTTAGTCTTCAATTAGCCCCCTCACACCCATTTAGAATTGATAAATTATAAATCTACGCTCGGTTATACTTCAAATTAATATATTCACGTTCATTAGTTTATGAATGGCATACCTTCGTCTTTAAAATAATTAATTAATGAGAGAGCAACTAATTGAAAATGAGCGATAGAACATATAACGTTCATCTTTGGTTCGGTGACTTCAAAATTGAAAATGGCGCTCTAGTCAGTTCTACAATTGTGAAAAAGAATGTGGATTCAATTTTAAAGAAGATAAACGGCAGAGATACCCTTAATTTGGATAAAAATTGTAGGAACCTTTTTAGAAATATTGCTATATCTTCGGGTTTTGTTACGTCTGATTTAGAGTATGTTGAGACATTAAGAGAAGTTACATTGGAGCTTGCGAGAAAGAGAGTTCTTGAAGCAGAAAGTAAAAAGGATCAGCAGATAATTCAGTGTGTGGAATCCATTGATGATATAGATGAATCAATTAATTTATTATCCGAAAGGCTTACCGAATGGCAAGGGTTGAAGTTTGAGTATTTAAAAGGTGAAGAATTAGAAAGAGCTATTATTTCATCCAAAGAAATGCGATGTGATGCCCTTGCAGTAGATTTCGCTGTTATGGTTACAAGGCTGCGTGAGACAAGGCAGCATATCGCGGATCATATTTCTTCTGAAATGAGCTCGTTTGCACCGAATTTAACAAATGTAGCCGGAGCGCTGCTAGGAGCACGTCTTATGTCTAAAACAGGCGGGCTCAATAACCTTGCAAAGATGCCTTCGAGCACAGTGCAGGTAATTGGCGCATCCAAAGCGCTTTTTAGGCACTTGAGGTATGGCACAAAGCCACCAAAGCATGGAATAATATACCAACATCCACTTGTAAACAGGAGTGATGTATCGCAAAGAGGAAAAATAGCTCGTATGTTAGCCTCTAAAATATCCATAGCGGCAAGACTTGACAATTACTCAACTAATTTATATCCTGAATTATTAGAAGGTCTTGAGAGAAAGGTAGAAAAAATGAAAAAGCTCTCAAGTAAGATTGAAGAGGAGAATGCAGATAAAACCACATAAAATCACAGGAGTCTATTTTCTCGATAATAATCTAGCAACGAGAGGAAGCACAGTTTACGGTGAAAGGACTTTTGGAGACTATAGATTCTGGGATCCGAGAAGGAGTAAATTAGCAGCCCTTATAAGAAAAAAAGGAGATTTGGCAATAGAGTCTAACCATAAGGTTCTGTATCTCGGGGCAGCTTCTGGCACTACCGTGTCCCATCTTTCTGATATCGTTTCGTTAGTGTACGCGGTTGAGCTGAGCCCTCGCGTGGCCAGAGACCTTATACGGGTATGCGAAAACAGGATGAATATTATACCTCTTATATCAGATGCTTACAGGCCGGATTATAGTCAAGTCGTCGAATTGGTAGACATCATATATCAAGATGTGGCACAGAAAAAACAAGCTGAAATTGCTATGAAAAATGCCGAGATGTTTTTAAAAGCTGGAGGTTACGCATTTATAATGATAAAAGCGCGAAGCGTCGATGTGACGGCCAAACCTCGCGAAGTGTACAAAGCTCAAATAAAAAAGCTAGAGGAGATGTTCAAAATTGAAGCCGTAAGGGAGCTTGAACCATTTCACAAAGACCACGCGGCTGTAATAGCAAAAATTACGTAAAGCCGCCGACGTTGATATAAAGTTTCTGTAAACTGAAATTTGATTATTACAATAATAATTGAAACTTTTGGAAATTATTTAGTTGACAGTCGGTAAAGTTTATTAGCCAGTCGATGTATGTTATTATAGTTATTGCTTTTATTTGGAGATAGAACGAAATGGCACGTAAACCAGCAAAGATGTACCGAAAAGTATCTGGACCGGCATATACCCGTAGGGAGTACATGGGGGGGGTTCCTGGCAGCAAAGTTGTTCAATTTGATACAGGTAACTTAAGCGGTGACTTCAAAGTAGCTGTTTCGCTCATTGTAGAAGAGGGGTGCCAAGTTAGGCATAGTGCGCTCGAAGCTGCACGAATTTCAGCTAATAGATATCTCATCAAAGCAATAGGGCGTCTTAATTATAGATTCAAACTAAGGGTTCACCCTCATCATGTGCTGCGCGAAAACAAGATGGCAACGGGTGCAGGAGCTGACCGTGTGCAAGACGGAATGAGACGAGCTTTTGGAAAAGCTGTGGGAACGGCAGCACGAGTAAAATCCAACCAGAGGATATTCACAGTATATATGAACCCTCAAAACTTCGCAAAAGCTAAAGAGGCGTTACGGCGTGCGTCAATGAAGATAGCGCCTCCGTGCAGGATAGTTATAGATCAAGGAGCAGAGTTAATCGAGGCGTGAATATATTACTAACAGGCAGATACTCTCTTCATGTGTTCACTAAAAAAATTAGAAGATAAGAAGGTGTACGAAACGAGCAGTTATGAAGAATTTTTAACACGAGGAATTAAAAAACTACCGAGCATCAAGGGAGATGATGCGAGATTCGTAATACCTGCTCCAAAGGTATTCACAGAGGGAAGAACGACTGTTCTTGACAATTTCAGTGAGATTGTCAGCATATTGAATAGAGATCCAGATCACGTCCTTAAATACCTGTTACGAGAACTCGGAACTGCAGGTAAAACTGAAGGTGGAAGGGTAATATTCCAAGGAAGATTTTCCACTGAAATGATAGCATCGTTGATTGATGAGTATGTCGAAGAATTCGTGATTTGTTCTGAATGCAACAGGCCAGACACCCACCTCACCAAAAGCGATCGCACGTTAATGTTGAAATGTGATGCATGCGGCGCTCACAGACCAATAAAGAAACGACTCGTGAAAAAGGAAGTGACGAGGAATTCGCTCGAAGAGGGAGAGACGTATGAAGTTCGCATAGAAGCTGTAGGAAGACGGGGCGATGGCATAGCCAAAATAGGAAAATACTCACTATTTGTTCCTGGTACGCAAAAAGGCGACGTTGTTAAAGTAAGAGTTAAGAAAATTTCAGGAACGCTTGCATTTACTGAACGTTTAAATCCCCAGTAGCTTGGACATCTTTCGGTGCCATGCGGGAATTTATAGTAATTGGGCACAAAGCGGTGACGTCGGGAGAGTTCCCGTTAAATGATATGCCGGGGTCTGCAGGCCGCATTGATATACTAGCTCGTTGTGTAAATTCGGCGTTTTTTACTTCATTTGACATCAGACGCGACACACGAATAATACTAGTGTTACTGGGGGAACCAAACCCCCCAAAAGTCTTACGATTTGAGGGGTCAGAATTAAAATACTTAAATCCTGATGAAAGAAGCGCTGGTTCTCTTATAAAAAAAGCTCTTTCTATTGATGTAAGAGGGCATGAACAAATTTCAACTCGAGGTGTATATGTTAGGCGCGCAAATCTAAAAGATGTCCTTAGTGATGTTGATATCTCCAATATTATTTACCTTCATGAAACTGGGGAAGATATTCGAGCAGTTAATTTGAATCACGAACGTATGATATTTATTCTGGGAGACCATTTAGGACTAACGAAAGAAGAAGAGGCTTTAATTCATAAAACCAAGCGAGTAAGCTTAGGGCCGATAGCACTGCATACTGATCACTGTATTATTTTAGTCCATAACGAACTAGATAGAAAATGTTTGAAGTCATAAGATTAATTTTGAAAGAGGGGCCAATTTGTGAAGATTGTCTTGGCAGGCAGTTCGCTAAACTCTCAACTAATCTTACAAACAAGCAGCGTGGTCGAGCGATAAAGTTAGTTTTAGCTATGCTTGACGACGAGCCTATTGATGCAAACAAATGCCATTGCGAAAACGAGAGTTGTTGGGTATGCGGGGGACTTTTTAATAACCTTGATGTTTGGGTTGACCGTTCTGTGGAAGCACTAAAAGGATATGAATTTGATAACTTCTTAATTGGAACCAAATTGTCTGGAAGACTTTCAGAAAATGAAGAAATTCTCTGGTTTGAATCAAAAACTACCGTGGCTGAACCCCTGAAATCTCACTTGAATAGAGAAGTTGGAAAAAAAGTTGAAAAAGCTACGAGTAAACGAGCTGAATTTGAAAAACCAGAAGTCTTAATTATTTTAGATCTTGCTAGGGAAACGGTCGAGCTCACAATTAACCCAATTTTCATATACGGAAGGTATAAAAAGTTTGTAAGAGATGTCCCACAGACTCGATGGCCTTGCAGAGAATGCGGAGGACGGGGTTGCAGCCGGTGTGATTTTACTGGCAAAATGTACTCCGAGTCGATTCAGGAGATTATTGCAAGTCCATTATTAAAAATCAGTAAGGGTATTGATGTGATCTTTCACGGGGCTGGTCGTGAAGATATTGATGCTCGGATGCTTGGTACTGGAAGACCATTTGTGCTTGAGGTAAAAAAACCTGCAAAAAGATATTTTGATCTCAAAAAGCTTGAGATGTCTATAAACTGCAGTCAAAAGAAAGTTGCAGTCTCTGATTTGAAATTCGTCAACCATAATTCTGTTGAAACTATTAAAAATACTAAGTCAGATAAAGTTTATAGACTTAAACTTACATACGAAGGTGCAATTAACAGGAAAAAGTTAGAACAAGCTTTATCACAGTTAAAGGGCACGATCGAACAAATTACTCCCACACGTGTTTCACATCGTCGAGCTGAAATAAAACGGATGAGAGAAGTTTACTCGGTGAAGCTGGAAGGAGAACACATATTTATAAAATGCGAAGGTGGACTGTACGTGAAGGAGCTTATATCAGGCGATGAGGGCAGGACAATGCCTAATTTGTCTGAACTCCTTGGCATACGGGTAAAGATTGCAGAACTTGATGTATTAGAAGTGAATGGAGGGCTTTAATGCCAAAATCGCACGGTGAGAGAAGAAAAACAAGATATAAATTGAAGAAGAGCATTAGGGAAAAGGGTTTATCACCGGTTAGTTGGGCAATAAGAAATTTCGAACAAGGACAGATGGTGCACGTCGACCTAGATCCCAGTGTGCACAAAGGTATGCCTAATCCGAAATTTCATGGAAGAACCGGAAAGATTTTAGGTCAGCGAGGCAATGCTTATCTGGTGGAAGTCAACGATGGGAACTCCATTAAGACGATAATAGCCAATCCACAGCATTTAAAGCCTCAAAAGTAACAAACATGATAGTCAAACGAATATTAGATGAACAGTACCTAACACTGCCAGAAGTAAAGGAAATTTTAACTGATGTATCAAAGCAAAAAACTGAAGAAGAACTTCAATATGAACTAAAGCGTGCGCTGGATCACGTAAACACTTTTGCTAAACTCGACGTCGCCGAATCACGTGCCCTTGTAAATGAATTGATAGACTTGAAAAAGATGAAAGAGGAGATAGCAATTCGAATTGCAGATATTACCCCACTTTCTAAGAATGAGTTACGGTCCATCTACGCAAAAGAAAGATTTACGCTCACTGAAGATGAACTTGAAGAAATACTTGACATTGTAGCTCATCATTTTTAGTATGGATATGGGGAGCGGTCATGAAAGGAGAGAAGGAAACTTACGTTCGGGTGTTAGATTATTTGCCACATGGCCATCCTGAAGACCCCCATCCTGCTTATAAGAAAAAGCCAATTATTCACGCGGTTGGAGAATATCATTTTACACTCCTTGAGTTAGTTCCGCGAGAAAATGTGATCCCACAGATATATGAACGCCTCTATATTGGTGAGGGCGAGAGAGACAAAATCGATCACGTCAAAAAAAGACTTATATACAAAGAACTGACGCACGGCGCCAAGGCAGAACTTCCTTACGCCCTTGAACAAATAGTAAGAGACCACGAAGATAGATTTATTAAATTTTTTAACGAAGCCCAACCTGTTACAACGCGTCTTCACACCTTAGGGCTTCTTCCTGGCGTTGGCAAAAAATTAATGTGGACAATTTTGGAAGAGCGCAAAAAGAAGCCATTCGAAAACTTTGAAGATATTGCCCATAGAGTCAAAGGCCTTTACCATCCAGAAAAAGTGATCGTAAAGAGAATCGAAGAAGAGCTTAGCGATGAGCACGTCAAATATAAACTTTTCACAAAATGAGGAACTTTACTGAGTCAAGGAATTTTGATGGCCCATTATCCAAAAAGAACATTAAAAAAACAAAAGTGGGGCCAACATTTTTTAATCAATGACGATGTTATTGAAAAAATAATACACTATGCAAACGTAAAAAGGGACGAGACTATCCTCGAAATTGGAGGCGGGACTGGAAACTTAACTTCGAAGTTGTCTGAACGAGCTCATAAGGTTATTGTAATTGAACTTGATAAAAATCTAGCTGATGTTCTATCGACAATTCAAGGTGTAGAAGTAATAATTGGAGATGCACTACGCGTTGATTTTCCACCCTTTGACAAGACTGTTTCAAATCTACCATATTCGATATCCTCTGACATTACTTTTAAATTGCTTAAACACGACTTCATTTGTGGAATTTTAATGTATCAACTAGAGTTTGCAAAGAGGATGGTCGCAGTCAAAGGCTCAAAGGATTACAGCAGGCTTACGGTTTGTCTACGATACAAGGCTGAGGCGTCAATTCTTGGCCATGTTCCGAAGAATGCATTCATCCCACCACCACAAGTTGAATCTGCGATCGTTAAGCTTGTGCCCATTCAATCCCCATTTCAGGTGTCAGATGAAAACTTTTTCAAAAAATTTGTGACGGGTATTTTTACTCAAAGACGAAAAAAGCTTAAAGGAGCAATCTTAAACGCGTCAAAAATGATAGGGATAGCAGACGCTAATGACATAATTAATATAATTCCAGAAGACTTCTTAAATCTTAGACCTTATGAACTTAAACCTGAGCAAATTGCTGCAATTTCGAATCAAATATCTGCGTTGATTAAACGCTAAAAATGTTTCCGTCTGGTCGCATGATATCACAAAAATTACAAACGATTTATGATAGCGAGGGGTATGCGAAAACATGGTAGAACGCGTGTACTACAACGGTGAAGAGATAACAGTACTATCAAACGTTTACACGCCCTCAGATGATACATTTGTATTGTTGGAGGAGGCCTTAAAAGTTGTTTGTGACACTGACTATGTTTTAGAAGTCGGAACAGGATCCGGAATAATATCTAAATTCCTTTCAAAGAAAGCAAAGTCTGTAATTGCGACAGATATAAACCCCTATGCAGTAAAAAACGCACGAATAAACGCTGTAAATGTCAGGACGGGACATCTGTTTGCAAATTTGGCTTACAACTTTGACGTAATTGTATTCAATCCTCCATATTTACCTACTTTAACTGAGGGTCATGAGCCCAAGGACTGGCTGAACAAAGCATGGGACGGAGGTCCAACAGGAATCGAGGTAATCATGGAGTTTTTGTCACAAGTAACAAATTATTTGGCAGAAGCTGGTAAACTTTTGATTGTGGCATCTTCACTTTCAGACCTTAGAAAGATCATCACAAAAATGACTGATCTGTTCGAAGAAGTACATATTGTTGCAACAAAAAAGTTTCAGTTTGAGACTCTTTATGTGCTCTTAGGCTCCAAGAAATACAAGAAAGAAGATATTACAAGTGTTGATAATACCTTAGTATCGTCAGAAAGATTTAAATAAACTTATACATCAGCACTTCATCCACATACGTCGCGTCATCAAGTTTGGCTTTTTTTAATCTTCGACCTTCATAGCAATAATGTAATGATCTATAAAGAACCCCGGCTGGATTACCGTCGTAATAATTTACTTCCATCTTCTCAACTCCGCGTTTTTTTGCTATTGATTCAAGGGACTTGATCAATATAGTGCCGAGACCTTTGTTTTGAAAATCCGGATGGACAGCAATTCCAAACGACGCGGTGTGCGCGACTCTCGATCCCTCCTTATTTATGAGCAGAGTCGCCGACGCGACGATTCTCCCTTCGTTTAATCCCACAACTGTTATTCTGCAGTTATTTAAATTATTCAGCCATGATTGTTTGTTATTCTCAATGTCCTCCGGCTTAAATTTCTGGGAGAGATACTTATCTACTTTACCAAGCCACGAATATAAAAACTCGTATCTTCCATCACTATAGTCTTCTTTAGCTGCAATTTTCAGTTCGATAACTCGCCCATCCCCCAAGGTAATGATCCTAGGAAGCCCAACACTTTCTGACATTTACTCTGGCACAGGCTCTTCCAATTTTAATTTAATAAGTTCGATCAGTTCAACACAGTTCTCGCTTAACCTAGCCGATGCCTCCCGCAAAGGTAGCAAGGGATCTATTTTTTCTGTATTTATATAAAATATCGGATTGCTTATCATCGGATGTTTTATGTCGTAAGTAGCAACTTTCACACGCGGGTCTTGAAGCAACAATGATTTGAGGGCATTTAAAAAAGTATGACCCTCGTCTGTAAATTCAATCTCCGCTTCCTCTTGAGTTAATTTAATGATTTTTATATTCACCCTGCATCACGTCTCATCAATGTTATACGTCGACTACTGATTAATTTATCTTATAAAAAATTAGCCTCTACTATAGCTGCTTAAATTATTCCCTTACCATAGTCCTCTGAAATCTTTCTGGTTTCAATACGTCCACATCTTGGACATTCCAACTTGCTTTCTTTTTTGACAAGAGCCGAACGACATTTTGAGCAGATTGCTTTTATAACTCCTAAATTTTTATCCAGAGTGCTGAGTCGTAAACTTTTTTCGTCAATGACTTTAGCTTTTATTATGTCATGCTGCTCAAATTCTGAATCAATTTTTGCTACATACGAATTCTTTATGTTGGAGATGTGAACAGCTCCTTGATCGACGTTAGCAATTTCGCGATACTCTTGTCCTTTTATTCTTGCTATATCTACGATCACTACAGAGTTCTTCAAGTCTACGACCCGTCCCACAACGATATCCCCGTTCTTAAGTATGGGCGGCGTGCCCAGTAGTGGGATTATTTTAACAGTTCGCTCTTTTTTATTTTTTTCAACTTGTCCTGTTAAAGCAGCATAAATTTTGCCTTTCTCTTCATACGTTCCATCGCCTGCTATATATTCTTCAGACGTACCTATTAAATCTCCTGGAACAACTATATTTTTCATTTATAATTCCTACTTTTAC
>DASPRZ010000051.1:0-2473 GCA_035624185.1 Candidatus Acidiferrales bacterium | reverse complement strand
GCACAGTAAAGGGCGTTAAGCTCAACCGGCTTGGCGAGGACTTTGAGGTCCGCTCAAAGGTGGTTATCGGGGCAGACGGGGTGGAATCGCAAGTCGGACGGTGGAGTGGAATTAACACCACCCTCAAACTAAAGGACATCGGGAGCTGCGTTCAGTACCTTATGGCCGACGTTGATGTGACAGAAGATTTTCTGGATGTTTATCCCGGATCCTGTGCTCCTGGTGGTTACGTGTGGATGTTTCCTAAAGGTGACAAGAAAGCAAATATCGGACTTGGTCTGCCCGCGAGCAAATTAGGTGGAAAAAGGCCCATTGACTATCTTAACGAGTTTGTGTCAACGAACTTTCCTGAGGGGCAACCTCTTGAACTGGTGATGGGGGCCGTCCCGGTAGGTGAAGAGGTCAAAAATCCGACAAGAAACGGGCTCATGCTGGTAGGTGACGCTGCACACCACGCTGTGTTAGGCGGTGGGATGATGACTGCGTTAGAAGGAGGAAAGATAGCAGGTGATGTTGCTCGTAAAGCCATGCGTCAAGGCGACTCTTCTCTTAACGTGCTCAAGGAATATGAAACGTGGTGGTATAACTCACTTTTTGGCGGAAACGCAAAGCATTTCAATAAAATCAAGGAGTTTGCTTTCAATCTATCCGACGACGATTTTAATAAGTTTTTACGGGGAGTGAAAGGCATTAACCTCCAGACAATGAGCGATATAGAGATCGGAAGGCGTTTACTTGCGGCAAATCCAAAGCTTCTGTTCATGATGCGCCATCTGTTACCGATAAGAAAGGCGCTTCTATCAGAGATAGCGAATATTCAGCAACACTCTTGATTGATTCAACGATACTGTAACCTGGAATTAACGCGCGCGACATAGTGGACAAGATTGCAAGATAAATCTCGGATCACTTCCGTGAAAACATGTGCAGATGGACTCTAATGCTTTCCTTGTTTGAGTAGGTCGAAAAACGTACACGCTCTATAAGAGAGTGCCGGACGAGTATCTGTCGTGACACTCACAAGTAGTATACTCTCAAGTGCAAAATGACTCAGCAGAATTAAAATCATGCTATTTGAAAAACGCCGAAGATCCTCATTGTCACAGAAAAACTACTCACGCGGGTTCTAAATGTTGGATCCAACCTGGTGGTTTAGTCCTCGACTTTTTATTGGCTCAGGCACCACAGCTGTTGCTGCTCAAAAATTAAAGCGATGTTGGGTAGGTTGCGATATCAATAAAGGTGCAATTCAAACTACAAGTAGAAGGCTTCAAGAGATCGTAAAGAAACGATATCTACTCGATAGAGAAAAAGAAATGCAGAAATTGGTAAGAAAATTGGTAAGAAGCAATGAAATTTCAAAATATTCTCATTTGCATAGTGCCAGGGTAAACTACTTGCATAACTTCGAGATAAGACATGTAAGCTCGCTCGAATGCATAAATCTTATTGAGCCATTTCAAATTTGACTATGGTATATTATAGCTGTCTCACAGACCTATAGACGTCTTAAAGACCTTCGTTATTGCTTTTATTTCGAAAGGCTGTACAAATCTCAATATCACGCAGATATACATGCAGTTCAAATAGGGCAATGGAATACAAGCAATGTAAGATAGCGACGTGACAGATCCAAAAGGGGTATTTTTTATTTTATTCAGACAGTATAGATTTACTTGATCCATGCAAAGGCTGCAAAGACTGCTATGCTCAACCAAAAAACATAGCGGCCCACTATTGTCATCTTAAACCCCTTTTGCAGCTTTTCACGAGTCCTATTGTCCCCCAAGTTTCTTGACTGACTTAAAAAGGCCGCCGCAAACACTGCTAATACCACCACGAAGAGCCATGATAACGGTGCATTTAATAGGATCGCTATACCAACGAAAAACACAGCAATGACAGACGCTACGTAGAGCGCCCTCTCCGTAGTGGGGCGAGGCCGGATGAAAAGGGCGGGAATGGTTGGGTCTAATCCTTCATGCGTGATTTGTACCACCGGTGTATATACTATCATAAAAAGAGATAACAGCAGCGGGACCGGAGTTACGATGGTCCCAGGGGAGAAAGCACTCCATATTGCCACAGGAACTAACATCTGAGGCAAGAATACCGTAAGATATCCGATCTTGTCGCGCAGATAACGTGAGTAAACGAAGTTCGCCGTAAGCCCTATTAGCACCAGTGCCAAGAAAAGCCCGTTAAAGCTTACTATTGCCATCGCGATCCATATTGCAGACAAAATCGCGGTATAGAGTATGGCTCCAGATTTCGAGATCAGCCCGGTCGCGAGCGGCCGTAGCGGATACTTTCTTTTGTCCCTTTCTGCATCGACGATGTCGTTTGTCATATTTCCGACGCCAGCCACGAGAAACATGATGATAAGCAATTGTAGAAGCTTAAGGTCATCAAATTTTACGCCCTGTAGCGCTGCTATACCTATTACAAGTGGCAAAATTGCGATAGCAATTCC
>DASPRZ010000129.1:0-4332 GCA_035624185.1 Candidatus Acidiferrales bacterium | reverse complement strand
GACATCATAAATAATATTGCTATCTTTGATATAAAGTCCTTTAATAATTCGTCTAATTAATCGATTTCCTAATACTACAGTTGCTATGTTAAGGGTTGAAAATAAAGGTGCAGAATCATCAGAAATTTTATGCTCACTATCTAGTAAGTATTTATTTTGACTTACTGCTGCCATATTGTCATCCTCCTCCCCTCCTTAAAGCTAATAACTCACGATGCGGCAGTCGGCGGTAATATTCTGCTGGTTTTATTTGTTAACCTATCGTATATTTTATTTGTTATTCTGATGTTATTTACTACTTATCCACAAAAAAGTGAGTTTAGCCGACTCTACCGTGTGCAGCTGACATAGTGCGCAATTAGATTTTGCTAGTAAAACGTCATGTGGCAATTGGAGAGATGCATAGGGTCGATTAAGATTAGATAAAAGGATTTGAATCTTCAACTTACACTATCGAACACAGGGATGATTTGCAGCAGGTGCTTCAGTTGTTGGGACATACGGACTTGAGTGCCCCCAGGGTTATTTACAGTTCAAGATGAAGATTTGCGAGAGGGGTATAACAAAACAGAATTTCGATAATTATAATTTAATGCTGGGCGCATTTTTTAAATATGAAACTCATACAGATAATTTAATATAAAACTAATATGGACAAAATGGTTGTTAGTTTTTATCAGTTTTTAAAGAGGTGAGGACGATATGCGTGATTGCAACATCACGGAATATGAAGGTGTAAAATATGTTAAAATCTCACTAGAAGAAAGTGATTTTATTAAAACATTCAACCTTGAAAGTAAGAATGTCAGGTTTAAAGTGTCAGTGGATTCGATAGGATTTCGTTCTATCTCGGGGCGCATACAAGACGATCAACTGTCGGACTCATCTGTATTCTTGTCATCTGAGACGTTTCAAATGACTGGTATATTTAGAGATACTAATCTAGATACCGAACACAATCTGAAACTTGGTATTGTATTCAAAAATATAAGTGATGATATAGGTACCTTCATTGGTTCTGGTAAGTGCGTTGAAATATTGTAGATTAGGATTAGTCAAGAGGATTTTTAATCTTTAATTTACGCTATCGACCACAAGTGTGGTTGGCGACTGCGGTAATATTTTTTTATGACTGTTCGTGATCAAAAGCATTACTTGTTAATGCATAAAATGTAAAATTAGTTAAGTTAGTTTCAGCTTCTAAAAGAGAATTTAGCGTTCTATGTGTAGAAGAAGCTTATATTGACGCAACACAGGATGTTAAAAAGTAGAGAGGTGACTCGATAGATTGTAGCCTTCATATCTCTACGAGAGATGTACCGAACTCTGCCTTGGGGGCTTTTTTAAAATTAATTGAACTGTCCTGAATGTTTTAGGAGAAGCTCGAAATTTTACAGATGACAAAAAAGGCAAACACTGGGAGATCATAAATATGAACGAAGGTAATAGAATATGATGCTCGCTGCGTTGGACAGTGGCGAAGTTGAGTGCCACGAAATAGATATTCAAAGCATTAGCACATAGTAAGGCTGAGAGTGAGAGACGTGAGAGTTGTCTACTATATAGCAATTGCACTCATTAGTGCCGTCCTAGTCTGCGGTTGTATCCAGTTCAAGACGAACACGAGCACGGGTCCTGAAACCATTACTAAGGAGACGAGGAGCGTAGCTCCTTTTACAAACATAGACTTCGCGCTTCCTGGCACACTATACGTTACCCAAAACAATACCCAATCAGTAGTAGTTGAGGCAAAAGATAGCATTGTTCCAAGTATTCGAACGGAAGTAACAAATGGAGTCTTAAAGATTGACGCAACAAATCTGCTTGCGTCCATTACGACACCACTTACTGTTTATGTATCCGTCACTGGTATTAACTCTGTAAATAACAGCGGTGCAGGAACCGTTCTAAGCAGCTCCCCACTAAATGCAGCGATGCTCAACGTAACGCTGCAGGATGCTGGAAGGATTGATATTGCCGTCAACGTTACTCAGCTTACTACACAGGTATCTGGTGCGGGTACAGTGTTCTTACGCGGTAATGCGACGAATTATACCGCTTCATTGACGGGCGTGGGAAGCCTTCACAGTTACGAATTGCTAACCGATTCAACGACGGTTACCATAACGGGGGTTGGCTCTGCCGAAGTAACAGCTTTGAACGCCCTCACTGTCAACATAAGTGGTGCCGGCTCGGTTAAGTATCACGGTTCCCCTCAGATAACTGTACAGCGAGCGGGTCTTGGAATCGTGCAGAAAACGGGATAGGTTCTGGATATTAACGAGCGCATTGATTGGGACAATACATCCCATGCAGAATCATCGTGTCGCCTGTGCCACTATCATGTGACGCGCTCACGCGCTGACAGGATGTGGTCCATCAGCATTCGATTTAAGAGATGAAAAATACCCTTGCTTGTGGTACTTTTTCTAATGAGAATTTAATGCCACTGCATAAGACATTACACTAAATGTCATTATCGCATTTCAACTGGTAGATATCAGCCCCCCCATGCTAGAGGCTATTGTTCGGCTGTACATCTATAGAGTGTAGCCACCCGAAATTGCTATAGTGACAACGAAATTATACTCTACTCCTTCCGTTTCAAATGTTCAACATGCCAGCCGGGACTTATAATTGCTCCTAATATTAGAAAAACGCGTTTATACCTTCAATTACATTAGACTTTTTTATAAAGCCAGGAAGTCAGATTCTACTATTATGCTCCTGTTTAAGGGTGGGATATTTCACAATATTGCTTTCATTGTGCACCCGAACGCATTATATGAACTACTGCAGAATTATATAATGGTGAAAGTATGAAAGACCAAGAAACGAAAGAACGATTTATGGTGCTCCGCGCAAAAGGAAAGAGCTTCAGCAGTATAGCCCAAGAGCTTAACGTGAGCAAACAGACGCTCATCAACTGGTCGAGGGATCTTAGAGGAGAGATTGACAACCTCGAGTCCATTGAAGTGGAAGCATTGCGTGAGAAGTACTCCCTCACGACGCAGAAAAGGTTGGAGTTTCTGGGCGAGAATCTCAATAAGATTAAGAACGAACTGGAATCCAGAGACCTATCTGAAATTCCGACAGACAGACTGTTGACAATGTACTTCAACTGTTTGAAGCAATTACAAGCAGAACTGCGACCATTAGATTTTAAGTCTGACGAGGGAATTACACACGAAAAAATGTTCCAGATAACATAAGGTCACTCGGCCTCTAGTGCCGGTGATTACCAGGGCGAGCAGAAGAGGGATCATCTAAAACTAGACTAAAACTAGTCCAAAATTGGACAAAAAGTATTGTTATTATGGGGATTAGTCTTAACTCTTGGTGCTGTAGATTCGGCCTATAGAACATCTGTTGTCTACGGAGTTATGCTTTTTCTGTAGATGATTCTTTAGCAGGGTTCTAACTAGTAGGGGAGTCTATTGCTTTAAAACGTTCTTACGATTTGTCAAAAAAAATTTATCAAAAAATATGTTGAGTCCGTGAAACTTGTTTTATTCACTATATTATTTGGGATTGTTTAACCCTTTGATCGAAAATATAGACTCCTTTAAATAATTTCGGCTTGTCGCAAGACTAGGAAGCCATTAAGCGCAAATTGTGCTAAGTTTATAACATTCTTGTTATTGTCTATGATCTCCTTAATTCTATTATATGATTTTTTTTATGACGGATATTTTGGGGTCTGGTGACTCCGATTCTCCTCTCTCGCATGGTTACCTATAACCACAATCCCAACCAAAGGGTTGAAATCCAAGATAACAATGTATCTTTTAGCTTAGTAAAAAACATGTCAAATGAAGAGAGAGAGAGAGAGAGTGCAAGTTAAGCTGGGAGATCACGTTAGATGCGTACGGTGCGTTGATAGAGCAGCGGCTATGCCACTTCCTCAGGCAGGAGTGTACGGATGCCTACATTTACCATGATTTCATCGGGAGAGTGTACAAGGACATCACAGAATATACACTCAGAAGGGGGAGGAGGCTGGCATCCTGTAGCACTCTCCTCACATATAAAGGATTTACAAACGATGTTAACGATCGGATCCTCGATGTCTGTACGGGTATGGAGCTCTACCGTCACGCTATACTAGTACACGATGATCTCATTGACAACGATGAGTTACGGCGTGGAGACCGCACCATTCAAGTGATGTACTCTCAGTTCGATGAGCGGTATGGCACTGGGGTAGCAGTCTTTGCGGGCAACATCCTAGGTGCTCTCTCCTCAAAAGCAATAATGAAGTCAAATTTCACGACGGATAAAGTAGCTAAAGTGGTAACGATGCTCAACTCCGATTTCCAAGCAGTGAATGAA
>DASPRZ010000128.1:0-10843 GCA_035624185.1 Candidatus Acidiferrales bacterium | reverse complement strand
TTCAATCTCTTTGCTGCACGCGTCGATGGTCATGCTATGGTGAGCGGTAGTTGACAGGTCTCGTGTTCCTGTTCCTATTTTCGTGCCCGAAGAATCATCCATACTTAGATGTACTATAGACGTGTCGAGTGATAAATATTGCTGCACATGGGAGATGAGGCGGACAGGTACCTCTCTCGTTCAATGGCGTGTGATAAAAATATTGACCGTGTAACATACTCTAAAAGTAGTGTATGCAGCTCACTCAAGCATTTTCTTTTCACTGTCTTTTGGGCTTCTACTATAAACTCATCTCGAACTCATTTTCCATGCCAATTTTTCCGTCATGCTCATCGACTCATCCTTTAAATCCATAGCCCTTTTCACGCATTATGTTTCAGCTCCATGTTTCGACTCCATTTAGCATTTAATGACTGCATCGAACCTAACGCTCTCACTGCGTGTGACTCCTCCGGATAAAGCTTTGGCATATAGTGTCTGTAGTGCAACTTTTTTTTTCGTCGTAAAGTCTAAGTCTTTCGTGCGTGTGTGTAGGTGCTGTCTCAAGCATAGTAGTCAATGTCTCTAAAATATGTGCTTCGTACCGCTCGGCTTTGCATTAGATATCATTTCTTCACTTGGTAACAAGCGCCCGATTACAGGATCAGACTCAATAAATGGGGAACGTGTTAAATGCAGCAATTCAATGGCAAGAAAAAGAGGCACGCAATCAGCAGCATCAAAAAAGATACTTATATAAAAGTTATTTTTTAAGGCCCCAAAGGGCCTTAAATCACTTATAGATCCACGCCACACGAATCTGACTTCTAGGAGAAAGATCGGATATGAAGGTCGTGTAGATTTGCATATATTCTCCATATTTCTGGGTATTTTACGTGCTAAAGGGTAAAGTATCCTTACCTCATTTGAAATGTATTGAGGTAAGTGAAAGAATGAGAAGAGAAGCAACGGGACGTTTCAAAGTCTACCGAAAACGAGGCGAGAGTAACCGAGATACTGAGGATGAAACGAAATATGCTAAGTGGATCGTATTGCCTAACGAGTCATATAAATGGGATTTTATCCTCTAAGATGTTGGTCACTCGACGTTGACATGGTGATATAAAAATGATGTCTAACAGACAAAACAGCGGTAAAAAGCGTTATTCTGAAGAGTGTTATACCGGCATAGACGTGGATGTAGAAGAAGACGGTAAGTGTGCAATGGACTATCTCTGCATTCACAGGCCGAAAAGGCGCCTGATTGATTAGCCAAAGACTCCTTAATGCGAGAGTCAGAGGGGGTGAATATAACATGAAAAAGAATCGAGACCGTTTTACTTACTTGAATGAATACGACTTCCTGGATGAGGATAACTGGACGGATGCCGACGTTGTTACGACGTACAAGAAACGAAACAAACGAAACAAGTACTCTATTAAGTAATCAACAGGCACATACCGTAAGATTCAATGTATCCTCCACCTCCTTCAGGGCCATTACCGCACTGCGAGACCGCTCTATGACACTCAATCTAAGATGTCCGAGAAGTAGATGTACCTGTCAGGCAGGAGCAAAACATCATGGAACGTACAGATGCAAAGAAAAGAGTGTCACTCATCTGCAGCCATAATGCCGCCCGCCGCGCGGTTACAAATGGCGCCCGATTTTTATAGGAGGAACGACCTACCTCCACCACGTTTCAACGATCCTGTTCAAGCAACCAGCACACGAGAGGAGATGATTACGAATTTTAGGGATATTAGGGCCCGGATCAGAGAGTTTATTAGTTTGACATTTAGCTACCCGATAGCACGAACACCAGAATAAACGATGTCATAGTTTATATGCAACGTGAACGTGGGCTAGCGTGTTCTGAAGCAAAAAAGCGACTTGCTGAATTTGGACCAAATCAACTTTTTAAGCCGCGCAAAGTAAGTTTCTTAGGCATAGCTAAAGAAGAGATCACCGAACCGATGATTTTACTCCTCTTTACGGTGGGTTTTTTCTATGCCATTGGAGGAGAATTAGGGGATACCATCACCGTTTTCAGCATTATCGTAGCTTTAGTCTTGGCGGAAGTCTGGAATGAATACCGCGCTAAAAAGACAATCACCTCTCTCTCGAAATTGGCAGCCCCCAAGACAAAGGTGATGCGTGAGGGCACCATTACCGACATTGAAACAGAGAGGGTGGTTCCAGGTGACCTTTTACTGTTAACCTCTGGCACGAGAGTCGCCGCTGATGGAAAAGTCCTCGTATCGCTGAGCCTCCACGTTGACGAATCCGCCTTGACAGGTGAGTCATTTCCGCAAGAAAAAAAGTTCAGAGATGAGATGTACGCAGGGACGCTGGTGGTATCAGGCGAGGGTGAGGGTGAGGTTATTGCCACAGGAAAGGCTACAAAAGTAGGCGCCATTGCAGCACGTGCGCAAGCGATCAAAGAGCCGAAAACCCCGCTGCAACTCACAATGAAGTCTTTGGCAAAGAGCTTGGTGTGGGTTGCCGTCTTTTTTAGCGCTGTAATCCCGTTTGTGGGGTTTTTACGGGGGTAGGACCTCTACCAGATGTTTTTGACGGGGCTTGCCCTCGCATTTGCTACCATTCCTGAAGAACTCCCCATCATTATCACGATGGTGCTGGGATTGGGGGCGTACACGCTTTCACGAGAGAGGTTTTTAATAAAGAAAATTAAAGCAGCCGAAGTTCTAGGGGATGCGACAGTCATTCTCACCGATAAGACAGGAACGATTACGGAAAATAAAATGCAAGTGGTGTCCGTTTTCCCCAGTAACCAAGAGTTGGACATCATCGACGCAGCACTGGGAGCGTTATCCGAACTCTCTTTATCACCTCTTGACAAGGCGATCGTAGAACGGGCTGATGAATTGCAACTCACGGCAAATATGGGCGCCATCATTCGGGAGCGCAGTTTTGACAGCGAGCGGAAGACGAGATCCATCATCCGAGCGACGCATGGCGAAGTGGTATTGTTTACGAGCGGGGCACCCGAAGAACTCGTACCCCTTTGCGAAAAAGTCGATACCGCAACCGTTAAAGACGTACTTGAACGTGAGACTGCCAAAGGGAGACGAGTTATCGCTGTTGCCAGCAAAACAATCTCCCTGGCGGATAAAGATTTGCTATTTTCTGCATTAGAACACAGCTTGTCCTTTAGAGGATTAATTTTCCTTGAGGACCCTCCACGTGGTGATGTAAAAGAGATGATAGAAAGTGCGCTCCGCGCAGGGATCCGCACCATTATGGTCACCGGGGATCATCCGAAAACGTCGAGCTTTGTTGCCCGAAGTGTTGGCATTGCGTCTGAAAAAGTAATGACTGGCGATGAGATGAAGGCCTTATCCGATGGAGATCTGCAAAATTCAGTGAAAGATGTCTCTGTGTTTGCGAGGACCACGCCGGAGGATAAGTACCGCCTCGTCAATACCCTTCACAAGAACGGGGAGATAGTAGCAGTTACAGGAGACAGGGTGAATGACACCCTCGCCCTCAAAGCAGCAGATATTGGCATTGCGATGGGCGTCAAAGGGACTGATGCCGCAAAAGAGGCAGCAGATATCGTACTGGCTGACGACAGCTTCGTTTCCCTCGGACGCGGGATCTTCGAAGGGAGAAAATTCTTCGACAATTTGAGAAAGGGTGTGAAATTCTATCTCTCTGTAAAAGCCGCGCTGATCGCAATTTTCCTTTTACCCATACTAGTAGGAGTTACTTTCCCCTTTGCTCCGATTCAAATTATCATCCTTGAGCTGTTTATGGATCTGGGCGCTTCGGCAGCGTTCGTTGCAGAACCTGCAGAGAAGACAGTTTACGAAAGGCCACCGCGAGATCCCCGGATGAAATTCCTCGATCCTCAGATGCTTAAAGGAATTGCTGTATCAGGACTGAGTCTCTTTGCCGCAGTCACATTGTCTTATTTTTATGCACTCTGGCAGAATTTATCTCTTGATCAAGCCCGAACATTCGCCTTTACGGCATGGATGGTCAGCCTCACGATTCTTGCGTTCATCTCTCGTTCAGAAAGGGAGCCGCTGTTTAGTTTGGGGTTGTTTACCAATAGAGGAATGAATTTATGGGCGGTGGTCGCGATTGCATTTCTCTTCATAGCCATCGGAACCCCCGCTATAAGCGTGTATTTGAAACTATCTGCCATCACATTTAGTCAGTTAGGGGGAATTCTCGTGATTTCTTTCGTGGCCACTTCTTGGCTAGAACTGAGAAAGGTTCTATTATTTAGAAAAACTTTGAAAAAATAGCTGATTAGAATTCCCATCTAAAAGGAGTTAGTTTTATTTCAAGCGAGTAATGCAATTGTCTCTACAATCGACGTGAATTCATACGCCTCCAACGCGTTTATAATCATCAGGCCGACAAAGCATATACTGACTGGCCACTGACTAATACTGAAGCCAATACTGACTGGCCACTGACTAATACTGAAGCCAAATCTCTAGACAGGCAAGTGGCAATTTTACTTTAACAAAACTATTCACATAAGTCACTTTTTCTGTCACTCACGTGTGCATGCAGCTTTGATGCGTATTTGATTACGATGTGAGTCTACGCATGTTTAGCGGTACAAAAAGAAAATTCTTTATGCATATACTTTACATATTTTGCGTGCTTTGTTGAAGAAAAGCTCATTGCAATTGTAGGAAATGTGATCGACCAAGAACATTACCACAGATTAACGAACCACAGTGCGACAACGCGTGCGCTTATCAGAAGAGACGCAATAAGAGTGCCGCATGCGCACTGGTACGCAAATATCGTTATGATTTAATGGCTAAAATAACGCGAGCACTAATCACATTTTCTGGGGTTGACGGCTCTGGAAAAACGACATTGAGTCAGGCGCTTGTCGAGAGATTAGCTCACGAGAACATCAACGCTGAGTATTTGTGGTGGTTTTCCGCCGAAAACTCATTTTTTGGAAAAATAGCAGGATTTGTGGTACGTAAACTCATCAGGCCCGCTGAAAATAACAACGTGACTGTCTCGTCAATCGGTCGGGCAGAAGTAGTGTATCAATTTCTTGTTCTCACGGATTATCTGTTGCACATTTGGTTCTTGTTAGCATCGGGGAAAAACATTGTATGTGATAGATACGTCTATGATATAGTTGCTTTTTTTGTCACGGAATTGCACTATTCTGAAACCAAAGCCAGAACATTAATGAAATTGTTCAGGAGTGTGGCGCCTCAACCGCGCGTTGCTTTTCTTGTCGATGTCCCGGCTGAGATAGCAATTCAAAGAAAGCAAGACATACAATCCGTCGAGCAGCATGAAAAACTCAGAAGGTTGTATTTTGATCTTGCCAAGGGAGATCATAAGACAATAATTTTGGATGGGTCGAAGAAGTTGGATGAGCTAAATGATATAGTGTGGAGCCACGTTCACCACCATCTGGAGAATAAGTCATAAACCGCTACCAGCAAATCGAAAACACGGTGCGTCCTCCTCGCAGCGCATGTTACACGCCTCATTATTAGGTGGTGTGCAAAAAGATAAAGCCCTTAAGTTGCTCCATATCTTTTTTGCTGACGGATTATCACGAATTTTACGACTGTTCTTCTCTTCTCATTGAAAGCTCAATTTGCTATAATAAACATGTATCTGCTATTGACTCCTGGCAAGCTATCAAGCTGCATAAAGGGCGATGCAGGTTCTTTCATGCATGTGAAATTTAGGTGAAGTTTTATACTACGCGTTCTATGTGGATGTGATGAGTGGCATAGTGGAAACAATAACCACCTTCACAATTCACATTATCCGACAATTTGGCTACTATGGGGTATTTATCGGGATGACGATCGAAAGCGTGGGCATCCCGCTCCCTAGCGAAGTAATTATGCCCTTTGCCGGCTACGTTGCGTGGACTGGGCGATTAACGCTTGTGGGAGCTACATTAGCCGGCACATTCGGCTGTCTCGCGGGATCGCTCATTGCTTACGCAGTAGGGTTGTATGGGGGCAGACCGCTCCTTGAGCACTACGGAAAGTATCTCCTTATGCGGAAGAAAGACATGGACAGAGCACACGAATGGTTTGAACGGCATGGGGAGCTGGCAGTATTTGCCAGCAGAATGCTGCCCTTTGTCCGCGCATTCATATCATACCCAGCAGGAATTGCTGAAATGGACATAAAAAAGTTCTCTGTATACTCTTTTCTTGGATCGCTTGTGTGGTGTTTTGTGCTCACATATGTCGGCTTTATTTTGGGTCGGAACTGGCATGCTGTTGAAGGGACATTCAGATATCTCGATATTGCTGTAGTGTTTGTGGCTATGGGGATGCTCGCGTATGCGATTTATCATCGGGAGAAGATCATGTCACGGTTACGATCGTAGTTGAACACTTGTCCCCAACAGAATGACAACAAGTCAGATTCATACCGCTTCTCACTACGTTAGTAGCAAAACTAATCCGAATGGTTTAATTGGCGTCGGATAGGATCAAGCCTCTTCGCCCATGCTTCTTAACGATAATGTTGTCCTGCTAGCGTTTGAACCAAAGATGGGTCAATCCTTTAAGCATCATGTCAGCGATATTATCGGAGGGTACATCGAACGTTTTAGCGCCCAATAAAGCCCAAGATAATTAGCTTTGAAGCGACCACAGCAAGCCCCTTTTTGACGGCACCTGCGTTCGGGTTGTAATAATAGTAGGCCCCCCTATCCAACCAGCCGCGGTTCTTCCAATAACGGTAATCGCAGGACTCAGGGGCCGCTTTGGAGTAGGCGGCTTTCTGGAGCAGGAATTGGGCTATAGCGATGACGCCGGGTACTGGAGGACTAACGTTTAGAGAATCATAAAACTTCTTTGCTGCAGCATCGGCCTTTTTGGTTAGAACATTCTTCTGCGTTTCCTTCTCTTCAGGCGAGCGCCGTTCAGGATACGTGCCTCCGCACGTCACCCCGAGCTTGGAGACGGTTTTGAACCCCATAAAGCTCAGAGACCTTGAGAGGAGTTGCAGCACGAACCAAGCCCCCGCCGATCCTGTTGTCGCAATGGTGAGCACGTTCTTGAAGAAACGCGGCCGATGGCATGCATAGGCGAAGCGATCAATGAAGTTCTTCATGAGCCAGGAAACATTTCCCACATAGACAGGAGTGGCGACGATAACGCCATCGGCGCTTTGTATCTTGTCTGCAATAATGGCTCTGTCGTCCTGTGCCGGGCAGTGGTCTTCACCAATCTCAAAGCATACACGGCACCCGCGGCACGTTCCAAGGTTTATGTCCGTCAAAAAGAGATAGTCGAACTCAACGTCTCCGAGGGTTTTCATACGCTCTTCAACCAATTTCGTGAATTTGTAGGTATTGCCCCTGCTTCTCGGGCTACCCATAATAGCCAGCACTTTGACCATAATGACACATGCATAAGATTACGTACTCGCTGATGATGTCGAGTTTTTACTATTTATACGTGAGTGACGCTCGATAGGAAGAGGGTATGGTGGAAGGCGTTGGATATGTTTCCTACAAAATGGTAAGGCGAAAAACAGTAACGAACGCGATCCTCATATGAACCTCTCGCACATCTTGATCTTCGAATTGCAGACACACATGAGCGACGCTCATTTGAATGTCGAAAAGGCGCCGTCTATAAATAGTGAAGGTAATATAACTTATCGAATTAAACGTGGCCACTGAGGGCCGGTGAATCACTATGAGCGCGAAGAATCGTTCTCTTCTTGGGACTCTTCTTTTTGTGGGTGCAGCGCAGCTCATTCTTGTGATGACTGTCGCCGAAGCGCTTTATCCAGGGTACAATATGGCGACCAACTACATAAGCGACTTAGGCGTAGGGTCGACAGCGCTTTTATTCAATACGTCTGTAGCATTGTTCGGAGTGATGGCACTCCTCGGTGCGGCATTCGGCAGGCGTTCCCTTGGCGCCCCCATTACGCTAACTCTCGTGCTAGCCGGCGCAGGTGCCGTAGGGGTAGGTCTATTCCCTGAGACCACTGGTGCGCCCCACCTAATCTGCGCACTCGTCACATTTTTCTTTGGCGCGGTGTCCGCGATCATCTCCTATAGAGTTACGCGCAGACCACTGTCGTACTTTTCTGTTGTGCTCGGCGTTATTGCGTTGGCTGCCATTGTCCTCCTCCTCTACTCCCCGCATTACGATCTAGGAATAGGTCGCGGTGGAATGGAGCGCATGATCGCTTTTCCGAGCTTAGTGTGGGCACTTGGGTTTGGAGGTTTCATGATGGGCTCGAGGTGATAAATTACGTAGTTGTTTATCGCTAATCCATGAATCCAAAATTATAATGCAAATAAGCCCCCTCATTTTTTTCAACGACACACGCGTATGCACAAAGAAATGGTTGAGCCAACGGACGAAATTAAAGCACGTATCGAGCTTGAGGCACGGGATAAACGTCGTCTGGAAACTTTTATTGACGGCGTCTTTGCAATAGCGATAACGCTCTTGGGATTAGGTTTTGTAGCCCCCCTCTTGCAACATTCGAGTGGCGCTCTCTTGATTTTTTTTGTGAATTTATGGCCCAAATTCCTCGGATATTTTTTGGCCTTTTTCCTGATAGCAGCCTTACTTAACAACAATTGGCGACAGTTTCAGAATATTGCCCTAGCTGACTGGCCGCTTTTTTATATCAACGTGTTGTTCTTGGCGTTTATCGTTCTCGTTCCCTTCGCAACGACGGTATGGACCGAGTACCCAGACATCACCGCAGGAGTGTTATTCTTCCACTGCGTCATGCTCGCCGCGGGGCTCACACTGTATGAAAACTGGGCGTACGTGAAGAGACATCCGCATCTTCTCAAAAAGGGCGTAACTGCGAAGACACTCAAAGTCATACCTTACATCAATGCAAGCTTGCCTATCGCGTCGGCAGTTGCAATAGGACTGGCTTTTGTCGCGCCTCTGTTAAGTAATCTTGCATACGCGCTGATCATTCTAATATTGATAATAGCCCGATTCGAAGTCCCCCGTCACAAGTCAGCCCCCAGCTCTTAATACGAAGTGATCATACCCCCTAGAATCTGTAAGTGATGACCGATCAAATGGACAATAAAAAACTATCAGGGCGAGGAAAGCACAGCTATCGAAAACATTTTTATAAAAGTTATCCTGTGTATGTCTGACTATCATGGACATCATCCAAGTTCTTCAATCAGTAATACTCGGCATCGTCGAAGGAATCACGGAATGGCTCCCGATTAGCAGCAAAGCGATGATGTCGGTGGTAATGATTAGCTTTTTTAACACCAATGTGGACTTGTCTGAAGCGGTGTACTATGCAATTTGGTTGCATATCGGGTCGCTGCTCGCAGTAATATTGTTTTACAGATACGAAGTCACGAAAATAGTACAGAACTTGCCGACGTATGTGCGCAACGTGCGCAACCCGAAAGCGAAAGGGTATAACAAGCTAACGACATTCTTAATTGTCACGACATTCTTTACCGCACTTGTCGGCGCCCCCTTGATGCTCTTTGGTTTAACAAAACTGCAATTTACCGGAAGTTATGCCACTGCATTTATTGGAGCCCTGCTCATTGTGACGGGTCTACTCCAACTGTACGCACGACAAAGAAATTACAGGAGAAATACCTCGCTCTCCTTTACGGATGCTACCATTGTGGGACTCCTGCAAGGGCTGGCAACACTTCCTGGATTCAGCCGGTCAGGTTTCACTATATCAGGGCTGCTCTTGCGTCGTTACGCCGGAAAAGATGCGCTAAATTTGAGCTTTTTGATGTACATTCCGGCTGTGCTGGGGGCCGAAATAGGGCTGAGCTTAATAAAACACGGGGCCTACTTTAACTATTACTCTCTTATCGCGATTGTTTTTGCATTCATCTTTTCGTTACTCACCATTAGCACCCTTCTGAAAGTTGTGGAACGAATAAATCCCGGCTATTTTTGTATACTTATCGGATGTTTGTTGTTCGTTCCGTTGCTCATTATGTTGGCAGTGTGATGAGGAACAAATCAGTGGCAAAAAATCTCTAATGTGATGGGGTAAACGTTGTCTCAAGATAAGCTAATTGATGAGTTCGACGAATTAGTGAAAATGCCACATTTCGACTATGCTAAGCCGCTTGAATTTTATGAAGAGCTATATCTTGAAGGAAGACTAAATTCCTCCCGCAGAATACGATAATGTCATAATCTATCCACGGCAAAAGTCGTTGAGTCACTGTGGCGGAGAGAGCGAACAATGGTCGGGTAACGGACGTAGAGGAAATTCCCAGGAACCATCGTCAAAACGTAAGCACGTAGTTAACTACTAAGCTCATCCCAATGAACCCGATTAGAGTGATGACAGCGTATGCCCTATCAGTTTTAAACGGATTTGTCTTCGTGAATCCTAAAAATGAGTTTGCATTTAACAAGTGGAAAATCGCCCCCACCACAAGAAGAGGTACGACGAATTTAGCCGGCATGATCAGGGACGTTACTATGGCATAGAAGATGTACTCAAGTGCAAAAGCTGCTTTTTGGTACTTCCACAGTCCAAGGCCAACCTTTGCATCCCGTCGAAGTCCTGCTATGGGGAGGTCATTAAGGTGCACAATGGTGTCTAAAAGCCAATGAGATGCCGAGGCCACAACAAATAACATTCCTGCTAACGGTGTGATCGTCAGTGCCAGTACCACGCCGGGTATGCATGCGATTATCGATGCCAGCACTAATGAATGTGAAAACGGGTAGTATGTGAACTTAATGTGCTTCTGCAGTGGGGAGTTTGGGTTTATTACTGCCTGTTCAACGCCGATGAGAATGAGAATGGGCCATAGAATATCGGGGAATCCAACGCCTATTAAAAGCACGAGCGGGGGTACGGAGGGAAATAAGCGAATGAGCA
>DASPRZ010000105.1:0-42894 GCA_035624185.1 Candidatus Acidiferrales bacterium | reverse complement strand
TAAAAAATGAGTTGAAAACAATCAAAATATTTAATGATTGTGGAATATCAGTTTTCGTTAAAATGATAGTTATGAGAGAGACTCGTCGTGAAAGCCTAATTGCCCCACTAACGGCACTATCTGAAATAAACCCTGATTTGCTTCTAGTGCTTCAGCCAGTTACCCCATTAAATCGAAAGACATTTCCGCCGAGTAACAAACAACTTCTCGAGCTTATGGACACCGCTGGCAATTATTTAAATTATATAAGATTAATACCGCAAGTGCATAAACAGCTAAAATTGAAGTAAATGTCGTTATTATGAAAAAATTCTCCGAACATGTCAGACAGGGAGAGCAGTCAGATGACATTGCTCCCGTTGATCAAGTCAATGCTGAGCGCGCGACTCAAAGTATTTCCGTGGATCGTGCACGACAACTTACCCATAATCTCGAAAGACTTATCGACAAAGTTTATCGTTTCTACGAGTCAGGCGACTATGAAGAGGTTATTTTAAATGTCAAGAAAATTGAAGCCCTTTACGAAATTTGCTTACAGGACGAATATCGACGGTATGGGCGCCATTTATTTAATCAAAACCTGAAATTCCGGATCGATCATGATGCTAAGTTTTTACGCAGCCTGTATCAAGATTTAATAAATGTTGAACTTAGTAGTTCGAGGATCACCCCTGAATATGCAACAAGAGCCGTGAATATCTCAAATGACATGTATGATTATATCACGGAATACGTAAAAGATACGTCTCGAGCCCCGAAAATCGATAGATCTGGGAGGCGCGAACCAATCGAAGAATTTCATCCCAAGGATTACACTGACCCCTATGTGTACGACGTCAGCGAGGAAAGGTTCGAAGAACAGGACGACATAGATCTATCGAACTATAAAGTACTATTTATCGGGAGGCAGAGCATTTTAAGCTTGATAACACAATCAATAAGACTCATTGCGTTTGCTTGCATTTTGTTCATAATGTCAATTTTTGTAAAGAGCATTGCCTATCTGCCAGTGGCACTGCGAGCGATTGGAGCTGTAGTCCTTCTTTTCATTGCTGCTAGGATATTTATTAGTATGTATTCTGAGCAGTACATTATAACTACCGATGAAATTCTTGTTAAGAGGGGCATGCTATTCAAAAAAACAGCAAAAGCACCAATAGATTTAATCATCAAACAAAGAATGAAACAGCCATTTTGGGGAAAAATATTAAATTTTGGCAGTATCTTTTTTGGAATCTACGGGGGGAAAAGTCTTATATTCAAAGGAGTTAGTGATCCTAAATTTGTTTGCGGTCTTATACGTCGCATTTGGCATCATCGAAAAAGAAGCTCCATCAGTGGTTAATACTTATGCGAAACTCAACGCTATTTTTAATAAATTTTTTACCTTTTGTTGTCTAAATGGAAAAAGTTTAAAGATAAGCTTGTCACTGAAGTTGAAGTGCAACGTTCCACCGGCTGCATTCGGATGACCTCCCCCACCAAAGTAACCTGCAATTTTATTGCTCACGGGCTCCACTGATCTAATAGAGAAGCTCCCGTTATCATTAATTATTACTTCAATTTTAGTATTATGCTTATTTCTTAATGCTGAGGCCAAATCGCTTGAAAACCCCAATCCTCGAGCTACGGCAACACCATCGAACAGTCTTGACGACTTTAATGATCGTTTTAAAGCTTCGTTTTTCCTTTTCACAGCTAAGTCATATTCTCTGGTTACTTCATTATCAACGGCAATTCCCTTAGATAGTTTATCAGAAATTTTTGTTTTCCAGTTGCTTGTATCAATCACGGTTGACAATATTTCAGAACGTGGATCTTCATTTATCCAAAAATCTCTATCTCGGCCAATCAATGCGATATTACGAGCAATTTCATCATTTGGGAGTAAATCTTGATAAACAATTTCGCACGCGCAATAACGTTCATCAACTCTTAGATAGTTAATCATATGTTTAACGTCATCAAAAAGCCCGCTGTCCCATACGTGATGATCGCGCCATTCAATTTTCCACCCACGATCCACTAAAGTCATAAGCTCGTCAGCAATGCCTGAAGTGCCTCCTAAATCAGACAGACTTAGAGTCATAGTACAGCGTGGCTCATACTTCGTGAGACTATTCAAGTAACACGCATAGTACCGCACTGGGGAAAAAATTGTAAAGACATTAACATATTTTCGTCGGTGAAGTGCATCCGAACAAACGGCATCTAAATCTGTGTGTGTAAGGTGAACTATTGGCCCCTCAAAATGCTTTAGAGCGCGCAATAAGTTTCTGTCTGACTTAAATATCCTTTGTTTAAACATTTCATTGAGTGTTGAACTGAGTTAGTTAAAACTTTATGCCGTACATGCGAAAATGTTTGGCAGTTATTTTCCCTAAACCTCGACAATCTAAAACGCTTTGTAAGTATAAAAGCATAAACGTAGCATACGAAGGCAATATTATGTACAACCAAAACGCGCAGAGGCACCCATCTCATCATACAATAAAATCTCAGTGAAGATAAAGGAGTTTAATTCTTGTACCGAGCAAAAAAACTAGCAGTACTCGAAGCTGGTCTTGTAAGCAACTCTAGCTCGGAATTTGTGGCATATGAATGAAAATATAGGCGCTCATAAACTTCATCAAGAAAGAACCTCTATTACACGTGTATTTCTGACCATTTGGTGCTTTTACGTTCATTCATAAGGCGACGTTTAAATTGTTGCACGCTAATTTCTCTATAAATAAATTCATCTACTCGGATGTATATAATTTCCCGCGCCTCTCAGTCGTATTACCGGCTTTGAAAGATGTCGCCTCGCAGATGGGGGACCTTCATAAAAGCCCAAGCCGAGATTTCGCTTTATCTTAAAAAGATGTACATGTGACTTATCGGTGATAATCCCACATTTTTCACATCGGATCCCTTGGTCCTTCCCCATCGACTTCATCCTCTTGCCACAACAAGTCGGGTTTGCCCTTTCATAAACATCTACAAGGTCAACTATACGGAGCTTTTCCAAATTTAGACAGTCGTTCACATAGCTTCCATAAACGTATACTTTATCACCAATCTTGAGTTGTCTTATAACCTCCCTAAAAGCCCCTGTAGGTTCGAACGCCGCGCAAAGCAGAGAGTTTTCCTCTTTAATTGAAAAAAAGGTATGTCCGCCTTTAATCGTCCATGGCTCTTTGTCAACGACGCCGAATACTCGATATGATTCTCCCTCCCGCAGATCTTCTACGCTCATTTTTCTTATGTGAGCATCCGTGCCTTGATTTGTCTCAAAGATGACCATATGCTCAAAAGGTTCAGAAATTAACAAGCTCTGTGCGGTTAAAATTTTCGTGGGGTTATCTCCTCTGATTCCATATAATATGGGGTCGGGTGAATGAGGTGAAAAAACAACGCAGTTACTGCTTCTATCGACCGTGTCCCACGTAAACGGATAAGTCATTACATCAGATTTAAAAACTGAGTCTCGATTTACATACCTCTTTTTCCCAAAATTCTGTGTATAGCGATACGCAATCAATTCATATGTACGATCCGCTTCCAAGTCTGCCCCTACCGCTGCAAGTGCCCCTATCAGGCCTCTACCATTTTTAAATGAAACAAATCCTAAATCATGTCTTTCAATTAGTTGCGCAGCCTGTTGAATACTTAATGTTGAGACCATCGCTTCGGTTGAGAACTGCTTAATATCATGCGGCAAGTCGTCACTTTCTAAAATGACCGCTCCGGGATTTGTGTTTTCGTCGTAAAAATGCGCCATTTTTTTTATGTGGTCTCTTACAACATCAATAACGTCATAGTTCCCCTTAATTTTTAGTCCTACAGAAGCATTTCCTCTCGTTTTATACTTTATAGTAGGGTTAAGCCTAATTAGACGGGCAGTTATCCGTGTTCCTAGTTGAACTTCAAGATTATTCTTAAGTAAGGCGGCAAGATAGGTAGTACAACCACCATTTTTTGAATCTGTATCATCAATTCCTATAATCATTGTGACCGTAAGATGGACTTATTCTTGAATTCGTTTTAGATAGAGAGTTCATTGTATTGTTGTCTGATATATATTGGCTACACTTTTTATAGCAATTACATGACAAACACCACAAACAGCTTAAATGAATTTTACAAAAACTTATATGTACGAAAGCTCCATTTAATAAGAGGCCTAAACATCATGAATCAAGCGTTGACTAGCCAAACAATAAGTGTGCTAAACAAAGCTGGATTCGAAACATCGCAGATATATGATGTCCGTCCACGTTGTTTCGATATAGCGGCACGGAGAGCCTCGACGCTAATATTTTTAAAGATACTCACAAATATTGATGGACTAAATGAAGATATAGCCAATGAGATTAAAAATCTTGCAGATTATTTTAGTTCTTCACCATTAATTGTAGGAGACAAGGCGAGAGATCACTATCTTGAGCGTGGTGCTGTATACTGGAGGTATGGCGTGCCCTCAATTAATGTTGAGACATTATATGACTTTTTTATCGAAGGCGTTCCACCGCTTATCTATGCGGCACCAGGAGGTTTGTATGTCAATATTGATGGAGACATGCTTTCTGAAGCTCGAAGCAAGAAGAACATGTCCCTTGGTACACTTGCATCGCAACTTGGAGTTACAAGACGAAGCGTCAGTAAGTATGAAGAGGGGATGGACGCTAAAGTGGAGGTTGCGTTAAAGCTCGAAGATATCCTTGACGCTCCACTCGCGATTCCAATTGACATTCTCACAAAACACATCCTTCAAGAACGCATGTGCGATATCGATTCGCTTCCGCTAATTGAAAGGAAGGCGTTAATTATTCTCATAGATCTTGGATTTAATGTGTTTCCAATGTTTCGAACGCCATTCAATGCTTTATCCCAAGATGGTTCAAACACGTTACTGACGGGAATAAGCAAATACACGAGCGTCATGATTAAACGCGCCAAATTCATGAGCAGCATGTCACAGGTCATACACACTAATTCTATGTTCATCGTGGAAGGCGAGTCCAAGTCTAAAAAAATCGATGATACTGTTCTAATACAATTCAGTGAGCTTAAAGAGTTCGATAATGCTGGTGAATTGATACATTTGATTAAAGCGCGGTTTCTGAATTCTTGAAGACCTGTTAAGAGAGGTTTAATAAAGCGATAAGCGACGGATACAATAGTTTAGAGAGAGGCACTCTTGTTTTTGCTCCACGTTAAGACTTCGTTACGTATCTTAGACACCATTATGAAAGTCGGTTGTTTGTTTAAAAAAACACAACGTCCGTAGTCACAAAAAACAGGACTATAGACCGACTCCTGTTAGTTCAGTAATGCGAGGCATCAGCGCTGAAACCGCCATTCGCGACGAACTAGATGTATTAATAAGAACCCTTTTTAAGTACTCACGATTGAACGAGACTGGTTCGACCAATATTTCATCGGCGAATATCAACGCAGTCACGCACTTATAGCTGAACTAGAACGTTATTCGTTGCCAGCATAAAGTCACGCCTTAAAATAGCTTTTTTACCTAAGTCGTTCGTTAAGAAGTGTTGAACATTTGTAAACAGTAGATATAGTAGTTTTGTGTTAAAGTCAAAAAATCACGCCTCTTCTATAATAAAAAGAGCTTTGCTACTGAGAGACTTACACGCTGAATCTGACTGGGCAAAATGCTTTTATAGAACTATATGCATAGTAAAACTTCGTTACTAGTATAGAAACTTGGAGGATATGCATGGCACAACAATTAGGTGGGCAGCCCATACTGATTCTTAAAGAAGGAAGCCAAAGAACAAGAGGGAAAGAAGCACAAGGAATGAACATCACGGCAGCTAAAGCCGTAGCTTCAGCGGTTCGAACAACACTTGGACCGAAGGGCATGGACAAAATGCTTGTTGACACTCTTGGAGATGTAGTAATTACAAACGATGGTGTTACTATTCTCAAAGAAATGGACATAGAGCACCCGGCAGCTAAGATGATAGTTGAAGTTGCAAGAACGCAGGACGATGAAGTAGGTGATGGCACGACTACAGCAGTTGTCGTAACAGGAGAGTTGCTGAGAAAAGCTGAAGGACTTTTAGAGCAGGATGTGCACCCGACAGTCATCGCTTTAGGGTTCCGGCTTGCAGCTGCGAAAGCGCGTGAGCTCTTAGATTCTATTGCAGTGAAAGTTTCACCTGATGATGATGAACTTCTAAAGAAGGTTGCAATAACCGCGATGACTGGAAAGGGGGCTGAAGCATCCAGAGCGAAGCTTGCAGAGCTTAGTGTTAAAGCCGTCAAATCTGTCGTGGAAAAAGAGAACGAGAAAAACACTTTCGATATCGACAACATAAAAATTGAAAAGAAAGTTGGCGGAAGTATTGAATCCTCAGAGCTTATAGAAGGCATGGTCATAGACAAAGAGCGTGTATCAACCGGTATGCCTAAGCGTCTTGAAAATGCAAAGATTGCGCTCATAAATGGCGCCATAGAACTTAAAGATACTGAAGTCGACGCTGAAATCTCAATAACTTCCCCTGATCAACTCCAAGCCTTCCTCAGTCAGGAGGAGGAAATGTTGAAAGGGATGGTCAACAAAATAACGAGCAAGGGAGCAAATGTTGTTTTCTGCCAAAAAGGCATAGATGATCTCGCTCAACACTATCTCGCAAAGGCAGGAGTTTTAGCAGCACGGCGTGTTAAGAAGAGTGATATGGAAAAACTCGCGCGAGCAATCAACGGGAAAATCGCTTCAAGTGTCGACGAACTTGACAAGAGTGACCTTGGAAGAGCTGGGCTTGTAGAAGAGAGGAAAGTCGGCAATGACAACATGATCTTTGTCGAACGATGCGAAAATCCAAAAGCAGTTTCTATCGTGCTCCACGGAGGTACCGAGCACGTTGTCGATGATCTAGAAAGAGCGGTCACTGACGCACTTAGAGTTGTTGGCGTTACGATTGAAGATGAAAAGCTCGTGGCTGGAGGGGGCGCGACTGAAGTTGAGTTAGCCTTAAAACTCAGAGATTACGCGTCTACGGTAGGCGGACGAGAACAATTGGCGATAAACGCATTTGCGGACGCACTTGAGGTTATACCGAAGACTTTGGCAGAGAACGCTGGTCTGGATACAATAGATACGCTTACGGCCCTTCGGTCCAAGCACGAACAAGGTATCAAGACTGCGGGCCTTAATGTATTCACGGGCGAGGCAATAGACATGCTAAAAGAAGGAGTCGTTGAACCGCTTAGAATTAAGACGCAAGCAATTGGTTCCGCATCAGAATCTGCGGTCATGATACTAAGAATAGATGATGTTATTGCTGCTAGCAAACTTTCTGCACCCGAAATGCCTGAAATGGGAGAAGGCGGAATGGGCGGAATGGGCGGAATGGGCGGAATGGGCGGTATGCCACCAATGTAAATGGCTTCGCCCAACTTTTTTCTTTTCTTTTCAATCCTTCTTATCAATCTTATTGCAGCGGAGTGTGGCGTTTAAAAATTTTTTAGCCTCCCGCACGTTTAAATACTTTTGACTACAAAATATTAAGTGGAGTCAAAAATGATTCAGATAACAAATGAAGCAGCAAAAGAATTAAAAGAGCTACTTGAAAAAGAGGGTAAATTAAATTTTGGTTTAAGGATTTCGTATGCAGGTAACGGATGTAGTGGCCCACAGTACAGTCTGAGTCTTGATGAAAAACCATCTAAAGGCGAAGAAGTTCAAGAGTCTAATGGCGTCAAGATGTTTATGAACACAGAAACAGAAAGAACGCTTGATGGAGCAGAAATTGATTTCGTGAGCGACCCGCTTTTTGGCAAAGGCTTTACAATTAAACATCCGAGTTTATTTGGTTGTGGATCGTGTGGCGGCGGCTGTGGTTAATCGCCGGCCACTTTTGCTTTTTAAGACGTTTTGTCGCATCATACATACTGTATAACTGTGCTTATTTAGAAGTAGAGTAGCAGAAGTACTATTACAGTTCTCGTGTTGATTTTATTTTTCTAACGCTCTTTTTCGTGCAAAAAATAAAAAATGGGTTCATATGTAATTTAATGATTTATGACCCTGATTGACATCCGTACACTAGATTATCAAGTTTCAACGGGAGAACAACTAACGGATTACGTACGACAGAATAAGAAGTAAATTCAACAATTTCGGCGCAGAGTTTCCACGATCATTGCTTCTTTTTTGCAAACACGTAAAATGCTCTAACGATCACAGTATTTTTCAATCAAATTTTTATCTACAAATAATCAGGTTTTTTTTATAATATTTGATCGTGCACTAGTTTATCGAGATATTCTAAAAATTGAAGACGCAGTGATAAGGTATTTTGCTAATAAAAAATAACTTGGAGTACCAATGGAACTTAACGACAAGATTAAGCTCGTAACAGAGCGACTCGAAGCATTTTATGGAGACTTTTCTTTTGAAAACCGCAGCACAAGCTCGTTGAACGACCCGTTCTGGTCCATTGTTGAAACCATTTTATCACAGAACACTACGTTTAAAAATTCCCATCAAGCGTTCACCAATTTAGTTTCAAAATATCATACGATAGATGAACTTTTAGAAGCTGATGTCCACGAGATTGAAATTCTAATACGAAACGCTGGATTGTTTAGATCTAAATCCAATCGAATTCTGCACCTCGCAGACATGATAAAGAACAAGTGCAATGGCGATGCCTCGCAATTGGTTACGGGTTCTTATGCCGAAGCACGAAAAAGGCTCATGAAGGTAGAAGGAATAGGGCCAAAAACTGCGGATGTCGTTTTACTCTTTTCGCGCCACTATGATATTGTGCCCGTAGATACCCACATATTTAGGGTCTCTAAGCGAATCGGTATAGTCCCTCAGAACGGTAACTATGAAATTGTTAAGAATACGCTTGAAAATGGAATACCCCGGGGCAAAAGAGGGTATGCACACATGGCATTCATAAAGTTTGGCCGAGAAGTGTGCCATGCTCGCAGTCCCGATCACGCAGCTTGTCCACTTACTGATATCTGCGACTATTTTCAAGCAACAAAATAGCTGTAAAATGCGCGTGTTTCAGATAAATCTTATCGTCTCAAGATTCATAGGACTTCGAGTTTCAATTTTATACTTTTTATATATGGTACTCGCGAGATCCATGCATTTGTTCTCGTCGCCGTGACTGGTAATTATCTTTTCGGGACGAGGGCTCATGCGTTTGACATATTCAATTAACTGTTGTCTATCAGAGTGACCAGAGAATCCATCAACAGTTACTGCTTCCATATTTATTTGCATCATTGAAGTTTTACCATTATCGGACACTGGAATCTCTTTCCACCCCTTCTGTATGCGTCGGCCAAGCGTGCCTTCAGCTTGATATCCCACAAATACGAGTGTATTATTTTCCTGCTGGCCTATCGCTTTAAGATATTCCATAACCGGACCACTGTTTAGCATACCAGAAGTGGCAAGTATTACGCACGATTCTCCCTCTATTATATCCTGTCGCATACCAGGTTCAACCTGTGTGAAACTTTCAGACAGGAATGGATTCATCCCTTCGTGAAAAATCATGTTTCTCAAATCGTTGTTCAGATACTCAGGATACGTCGTATGAATAGCCGTAGCTTCCCATATCATTCCATCGAGATAAACGGGTATTTCCTCAATCGCTTTTTTCCTTATTGCCTCTTCAAGGACTAGCATAACTTCCTGGCTACGACCAACTGCAAATGCCGGAATGAGTACCTTTCCGTTTTTCGACGTCGTATGCTTAATTATGTTAATCAGTTTATTCTCAGCTTCTCTCCTTGAAGGAGTCTGATCTTGCGGACCCCCATAAGTCGCCTCCATTATTAACGCTTCAAGCCGAGGAAAATTATTAACAGCGGGATCGAATAACCTACTCTGTTCATATTTGAAATCACCCGTGAATGCGACGTTGTACAGCCCTTCACCTATATGGAAATGAGCAATAGAAGATCCTAAAATATGTCCAGCATTGTGAAAAGTGAGCCTTATATCAGGGGCGATGTCAGTAACCACTCCGTAATTTAACACGATTGAATGTTTTATGCCTTCTCTTATTTTTGCCGAGTCGTATGGAATCTTCTTGCCTTCCCGTGCTGCTACCTCTAAATAATCCAGTTGGAGGAGTGACATCAGATCCCGTGTCGGAGGAGTACAATATATCGGACCTTTAAATCCATACTTGAACAACAGAGGGACGAGACCAGCATGGTCAAGATGCGCGTGAGTCAACACGACTGCATCAATTTGATCTAAGGGGCTTACCTCTGGCGTATAAAGATATGGGGTAGCACTTTCCTCTGAACTAACATTTACGCCGCATTCTATCAATACTCGCGACTCGGGTGTTGAAAGCACAAATGAGCTTCTTCCGACTTCTCTGCACCCACCAAGAGAAGTGACCCGAATCCATTGGTCTTTTGCTGTTACTTCCCGATGTATTTTCCGGCCCATGGATTTGAGAAGTTCCTTGCGTTCTTCGCTATATGCCCTCAGGAACTGTCTTATTTCCTTCACCGTTGTGGAGTCGATTGGCGGCGTCCTTACGACTTTAGGCGTCCAACCTATTTGCTTTGTTATGTCTCTTAGAGTAGCGCCATGCCTCCCAATCACAAGCCCTGGTTTTCGTGCCTCTATAACAATCTCGCCTGTATCAGGATCGAAATAGTGATTAGTAATTCCAGCTTCCTCTGGAACTATTTCACTTATGTTACGTATCGACGTTTCAGGGTCCGCTAAAACACGCGGATCTGGTCTAACTGCTATTCTCTTTCGAAGCTCCCGCGCGAGTTTCTTAACGATCTCACCATTATCAGCAAACGCACGTGGATCATCTGTATAAATTACTAATTCAGGCCCCTCGAACTCAAGTTCTGTAATCTTAATTTTTGAGGGTAATTTCTCGATAACTCTCTGTTTTAGTTCATCAAGTACTTCTTCCGCTGGCATTATACAACTTCCAATTAAAAAATGAAAAGTAAAAATAAAAAATCTAAAAATAATTTAATTCTCTAATCCCAGTTTTGTTTTTCTTTCTTGAAGTTCATCTTTTCCAACTTTAATATACCCATCTTTTGTAATTTTTATGACGTGCATTTGATTGCCTGAGGCTGAATCTCTCTTCATTGCAGAAGAGAGTGCTCTTATTGCTATGTCTAGTGCGTCATCGATCGACATTTTTTCATTATACCTGTCCTCAATGACACCAAATGCCATTGGTGAACCTGATCCTTGTGAAGTTGCAAGCCTCTCTTCTATCTGACCTCCCATGGCATCTAATGAGTATAAGCTTGGTCCTGTCCTATCTAGACCACCAATCATCAATTGAACAAAATATGGGTAATAACGGTTCCCATTTAAAATATTCGATAATAAGGTCGCTATAGCTTCTACAGTCATAGGCTTGCCGCGTCTCATTTTATAGAGCTTAGCCTCGACTGTTATGGTACGAACCAAACTTTGAGCGTCCCCAACGCCTCCCGCTATAGTCATTCCAACCAGATCGTCGATCTGGTAAATCTTCTTTCCCTCTTTGCTCGATATGAAGTTGCCCAGTGTAACTCGGCTTTCTGATGCAAGAACTACACCGTCTTCGCAGACTATACCGATAGTTGTCGTACCTTTATATTGATCGACATCAGCCATTTGAATACCTCAATAAATAGTCGATAAAAATTAGTTAACGATAGATAATTTATTACTTTGGTATTTAAATCTATCTAATACGTACTAGCGCCCAATAATACTTCAGGTGCGGTTAAAAAGTGTTTCACGATTCTTTTCACAAGTGTCACATCAACTACACTTGGTCTATGATTTCAACAATTATTTCTATATCTTCAGGTGTTCTTAAATTAGCAATTAGTTCTCTGTCCAAGTCCGCAGCGGATTTATTTGCGTTGATCATTAACGTCCTTTCTGAAACGAAATCGCTTTTTCTTATCACGATGTCTTTCGCGTCCGTAAGCGTGAGTTTGTTACATCCTACACCAGTTACTATTTCAAAACGAGTTCCTGCCACTATTTTTAGGGTTATCCCCACGTTATCTTTTTTTGCAGCTTTTTTGAACTCCTTTGAAAGACCAGATACTCCTTTATCGGCCGATACAGCAATAATGCAATCGGCACGCTTAGTTATAGTGCGTTCTGTTGTTATTTGAAAGGTACTTCTGTGTTTTGCTGAGATGTTCTGATGTCCTCTAGCTCTTATAATGTCTCTTACCATTACGGTTATTTACGATGCTATTCTTCAATAGTATTGTGATGTTCGATGAATCAAGAGGTGGAAATAGAGTGCCCGACGTGCTCGAAACTCATTAATGTGAAACATAACGTTATTGCGTCGGGGCGAACCCCCATTGTAAAGTGCACATTGTGTGGAACTACCAGAAAACTAGAGGCACGACGGCGCTCTAATGAAATCAAAATTAAAGTTGTCATGAGTAAATACGACAAATCGTATCTACGATGGTTGGATGCCAAACCTTACGAACTGCTTTCTATCGGAGACGAATTTATCGTTGAAAATGAGGAGGCTAACGTCGTACGAGTAAACGCAATCGAACTGACAAGCGATGTTAGAGTGGAAAGCGCAAAAGCTGAAAGTATCAAAACTTTATGGGTTCAAGCTATCGATAACGTGATAGTGAAAATTGCAATCCACGCCGGTACTCTTACCCAATCCTTGAAGATTCCATGTAGTGGCGATAAAGAGTTCACCATAGGATCTACTGAGAAATTCGGAAAAATAACGCGAATAAAGTTAGTTCACGGGACAGTTCTAAAAAATATAGGGGAAAGTGCAAAAGCTAACACCATTAAGAGAATTTATGTTAGATCATCAATGAAAAAACCTCAGCATAAGTATAAAAAAAGGAGCATTACTTTTAAAAATGGGGGATAATAGCAAAGAGAATTCTCTTAAAAAACAACGAGAGATTCTTATAAGCAAATTGAAAAAAAGAGGCATTAGCGAGCAGGTTATAAATGCAGTAAGAGAGGTAAAACGTGAAGACTTTATACCTCCCCAATATAGACAGTTTGCGTATGTCGATAAACCACTTCCCATTGGAGATAATCAGACGATTTCAGCTCCGCATATGGTTGTTATAATGTGCGAGCTTTTAGAGGTACAACGCGCAGATCATATTCTTGAAGTCGGAACTGGTTCTGGATATCATGCGGCTATAATGGCGCAGTTATTAGACGGCGGCGTTATATATACAATAGAAAGATCGAAGCGTCTCGCGATTGAAGCGATGAAACGACTGCCACCCACGGTTCAGGTAATCGTGGGCGATGGCTCTCTCGGGCTTCCTGACAAAGCCCCGTTTGATAAAATTTCAGTCACATGCTCGGCACCAGATATTCCACCCCCGCTTCTGGATCAGCTAAAATCTGGTGGGAGAATGGTTATACCCATAGGAAGGTGGATCCAAGAACTATATTTAATTAAAAAAACAAATGGGATACAGAAGGCAAAAAAAGGTAATGTTGCCTTTGTGCCGTTGATAGGAACATACGGGTTTAAAGAGTAGGAGCACTCGTTGCGGCCCCTATAACCTACCGGCCAATGACTCATTTTAGCATGAGATCTGCTGATATCTCTCTGAGACGGTTTAAAACCATCGACTTAGCGACATCTGACTTGACGAATGGTAGGCTGTGGACAGTTTTTCGACCACCTTTTCAACGCGTTCTCTGGAGAAATCGTGCTGATCGCATAAGAATTCTGCTATATGATCGTCGTCCGGCATATTCCACTTCAGTTTGTAGTCATCAGTAACATCTGGATGGAGGAAAAATTGCTTAACACGTTCATAGTTCATATGTTCATCAAGTAGTTCAAGAACTGACTCAATTCCGTTATCCTTCACTAACTTAAGGGCCTTTTTGGGGCCGATGCCTTTAACTCCTTTATTAAAGTCTGTTCCGACGAGGATTCCAATTTCAATTAATTGTTCTCTCGTTATCTCGAGTGACTCTAAGACATCGCTTAACTCGATTGATTCAGGAGTGACGGTCACATATACATTTTTACCTGGTAGTTTTCGCTTTCCCGTGATTGTTAAATTTCGCACGAGTCTCGGAGCACCGAATAAAAGGCTATCAAAATCTTGAGAGCCCGTATATCGTGCGTCTCCTTTCATCGTCATATACGAAGCTTGAGCTTCACCTTCACTTGGGGCTTGTACGGTTGGTATCCCCATATAGCTTAAAAGCTGTTTTGAACTCTCAATTATATCTTCATTGATCTTCGAGGATGCTTGCGCATATTTAAACGCTTCAGGCATCCCTTTTGCCTTTGCCTCAACCCACATTTGTTCCGCATGTTCTCTAATTTCCCTGCGATCTGTTAACGTATCTTTTTTTAATGCAGGTGGAGCGCCATCAAAAACATAAATCAATTTCACCCCCGATTCAATTAGGTTCGCATTTCGGTAAAATAGACCCGACAAATGCGATGTAACGCCGCCCCGAGAATCCATAAGAGGGGTACCGTCTCTCTGTCGGATGATACTCAGAAACTGGTAGATAGCATTGTGGGCATCGACCGCTACTTTTCCCAGCTCATTAATTTCGACCTTACGTCTGGGGATAATATCTCCTATCGGAACACCCATAAACTCACTGCGAGAATCTACTTATTATTTAATATTACCATGACCATGCATTAAATTTATCCATAAATTAAGTGTAGGCCGCTGAACTCGAGAAGAGACGTAGATGCTGCATCCTCAGGCGAATGTCGAGGTGTTGAGCTAACAAGACATTAGCTACACAAAATACGATACTCATGCTCAATAAAAAGCCAAAAACAAAAAAGTGGACATGCAAACAACTTCATATACTAGTATAACGCTGAGAGTGTACGATCATTACGATCTAACTGACCACCAAAACTTCTACTTCACGACGCCCGTCTCTTGTCTGACGTGCAATAGTAGACTCTAAGCAGAAGCTGAGGGAATTTTAAAAAAAACGTCAAAGGCAATAAAGCAAATCGTTAATACAATAAGCGGGTGTTATCGAGAGATTGTGCTTAGTGTGAGGGGTTCCTATTGGATGAGATTCTAAAAAAACTATCACCTTTTACGATGGTATTTTTCATTCTTATCATACAAGTTCTTGGATTGCTCTTAGCGCAAACTTTAAATTCAAATAATGTTAGGGCATTTAGTAACCCACAATCGGTCTTAAATCCGATTTATTATTTAACGTTGATTATTGCATTTACACTTTTTTTGCTAGCCATTATAAAATTCGGAAAGCCCTGGATGATCAAAGTGATAATGGGGATTGTCCTGATTTTTACGCTCTATTTCGTTTACGAAACGGCTTTGTTTTCATTTATTAATTATGCGTGGATAATTGCCTTGGCACTAACTGTCGGAACCATGTTTACCATATTTTACTATCCTGAGTGGTTCGTGATAGATTCAGTAGGCATCCTTGTAGGCGCGGGGGCTGTAGCAATCTTTGGAGTTTCCCTTAGCGTTGTCCCGGTACTGATTCTGCTAATCCTTCTAGCAGTTTATGACTTCATTTCAGTCTATGAAACGAAACATATGATACGGCTCGCCGAGGGAGTTATCGATTTGAAAGTACCTGTACTTTTCGTTCTTCCACGTAGCAGACAATATTCCCACGCAAAGTGGATTAGAGACAGTTCAGCCCTTAAAGGCGAAGAAAAGCTAGAAAAACGTGAAGCATATTTTATGGGACTCGGAGATGCGGTAATTCCCTCTACACTGGTGATATCAGCAAATTTCTTCTTGACCGCTCCATCCATAGGCTTTGTAAACATTCCTGCTCTCGGAGCGATGATAGGTATACTTGTAGGATATGCAAGCCTCATGATACTTGTCTCAAAGGGAAAACCACAGGCAGGCTTACCCTTGTTGAATACAGGCGCAATAATTGGTTTTTTTATTGGGAGCACGATAGCTGGGATCAAACTCTTTTAAGTTCGTCAGCTTACCACTCTGGTGTTTACACGTAAAAAAGTCAGCTTAATGCCTTGATGAGCGCCTTTAAAACTTGTGAAACGCCTTGCCCATCCCTCGTTGAAATTTGATACATCTCGAGACCTGTCAGAGCTGGGTTCAGATCCGCTTTATTCGAAGCAACGATAAATGGGATACTAAACTGTAATTTTAGTTCTGCTAAAAGCTTAAGTTGATCAGTCACCGGGTAGCCACACGTTTCCGTTGGATCCAGTATGAATAATACAGCATCTCCTAAATGTTTTAACGCGGAGATTGCTTGACGTTCGATCACGTTTCTCTTTGCCACAGGCCTATCCAGAAGTCCAGGTAAATCTATGACTTGATACCTTCGCCCCAAATATTCAATATGCCCCACCACGATTCCTTTTGTCGTAAAAGGATACTGAGCTATCTCGGGCTTTGCATGTGTCACAAAAGATACGAAGCTTGACTTTCCAACATTTGGGTACCCTGCGACGAGTATAGTGGGCTCGTCAGTGATGTGCGGCAAGTCTTTGATCTTGTTTCTTGCAGTATTCAAAAAATCAAGGTCGTATTTAATTTCTTTCATTATTGATGCAATTCTCCCATAGGTTTGTTTTCTGACTATTTTCGAATTCTGCCCTCTTCGTATCTTTATTAATGCACTTCGCGCTATCTGATGAATCTTACCACTTGCCCAATTTACGGATGACAACGAAATTCTTAGGTTATCTATTCCAATTACTACGTCAATTGTTTCCCTGTAGAATTGAGAAACTTGCTCGAAATTGGGAAACTTTCTCACAATGTTCTTTAAATTGTTAACAAGTATATCCGACGCGGTTCGTATCATGATCTCTTCTGCGTGTGATCGTTTTTCTTTTCCGCCTCTCGCCCGGAGCGCCCTTCTGAAGGCTTTATCCAGCAATTCATCAGAGGTCGGAACAGTCGGTATGTCAAACATTAACGATGAAAAGACGTACAAACATATAACATTTATATCTCATTATTAATCATATTAAATAGGTATTTGTATGGAGCTTACATCAGTACAGCGTGAGATCTTAATAGCTTTAATTGGTCTTTTTCGTAAGAAAGGACGCTCGATTAGGGGAGAAGAAATCGCCGAAGTAATAGGCAGGAACCCAGGAACAATAAGAAATCAAATGCAATCGCTCCGGGCTCTGCAACTCGTCGATGGAGTTCCAGGACCTAAAGGCGGGTATATGGCAACAAGTGCTGCTTACAAAGAGCTTGATATAGATACGATGGAATATGAGGCTCACGTGTTCGTAGCGAAAAATGGAGCAGAGGTGCAGAATGTTTCAGTCGCTGAAATAGACTTTACTACAGTAGCACATCCTGACACGTGCAGCGCTGCCATTAAGATGATAGGAGATACGAGGCAGTTCAATTCAGGAGATATTTTGCAAGTGGGCCCCACCCCCGTAAATAAACTGACAATAAGAGGAGAAGTTTGCGGTCGTAACGACACTGAAAACATAATCGTAATGATGGTCTCTGAGATATTATCGCTTCCAAAAACGCCTGTAGCAGAATACACGTCAAAGAAACTTGTCGTGGTAAAGGGAGACATGACAATCCAGCAAGTAGCTAAGATCCTAATAGATCAAAATATCCATGGAGCGCCAGTGACACTGAATAATAAGATTGTTGGTATCATTTCAGTAACAGATATAGCAAAAGCTGTTGCTGCGGACTCTAAGGGTTCAGCCAAAGACATAATGACCCGTGATATCATTTCAATTGAAGACTCTTGCCCTGTTTATGATGCAATAAAGCTCTTTGATATATACAATGTTGGTAGATTGTTAGTCATACAAAATGGCGTCCCGCGGGGTTTGATTTCGAGAAGCGATGTTTTAAAACAAATTTTTGGCTTTGCATCTTTGAGTTAAATGCAGTTAACTAAACGTTTCTTGATCCTCTTTTGCGAGTGATTTCAATGAGAGGATGAGTCCCACTCTCTAATACTTTGATGTCATCTAAAGTCTTGAGCCCAATGTCCGATGCAGTTTTTTCCATGCCAAGAGGGACATCTCGATCCATTGTTATGACGTACGCATCGATTTCTTTTAAACCCAACCGTTTCGCCGCCACTGCCCGGTGATGCCCATCCACTAGAAGTACTTTATCTCGTTTCTTTATGACTATTACAGGCTCTGCTAGACCTTTTTCGAGTTCATATCGTCGACCTTCAAGTTCGTCGGCATAAATTTTTGATTGGGTGGGAACTAAATCTGTGAGTTTTGCTTTATCGAGATGTTCTTCAAGGTTCACGTGATGAATAATTCTCAGCGTTCTCATGAGCTTCCAGACTTTGGCTGGAGTCGCTCGTTCTATTTGAGATCTTATCACGTCCGAATTAGAAAATATTCCAATAACATGACCGTCATCATCAATTACGGGGAGCTTCTTATTATCTGATCTGAAAAGCACACGAGCTGCGTCGAACAAATCCATATTGCTACGAGCAACATTTAGGTTGACCGACATGATGTCGGAGACCTTCACTGAAGGTTCGCACACCAGTATCTCTAATGAAGAGACATAACCGATGATTTTTTCTTCTTTAACAACTGGGAACCCATCATGTTTGGTATTTTTGATCAGATGTATAACGTCTTTTACGGTGTCGGTAGGAGAAACTGTTATTACATCACGAGTCATGTAATCTTCTACTTTAAGCGTATCCATTTCACTTGATGATTATAAGAGTAGATATAAATTAACCTAACTGCAATAAATCGGTTAATAATTTCTATGAATACTTTTAGTCAAAGTGAATGTCGACAAGTTGATAGTCAAATTGATTCATTTCAAGACATATGATGCATGGAGCTATAGTATACGATAGTGCTTATCTAAGTCATGATACGGGGACACATATAGAATCAAAAGAACGCTTAGCGGCAATAATAAATGGAATTAAATTAAACGAAGATGCAAACAAAATTCCACTTTTAAAACCATTCAAGGCAACTTACAGTCAATTACTTTTCAACCATGGCCCTCTTTATATAAAAAATGTTAAAGAAATAGCTGAGGCAGGAGGGGGGTGGCTCGATCCAGATACATATTGTTCGCCCAAGTCTTATGATGTTGCAGCCCTTGCAGTAGGAGGTGTGATTTGTGCCGTTGACGCCGTACTAGGGGATGTTGCAAATGCATTTGCGCTTGTTAGACCGCCAGGTCACCACGCGACTTATGATCAGTCGAGAGGCTTTTGTATCTTCAACAATGTTGCTTGTGCGGCGAAGTATGCATTAAAAGTTCAAGGTGTTCAGAACATCCTAATTGTAGACTGGGATGTACATCACGGGAATGGAACTCAAGATTCGTTCTATGATGATCCGAGAGTATTGTACTTTTCAACTCATCAACGACCATTATTTCCAGGAACTGGAGATCTGGAAGAAGTAGGTCGCGGTAACGGAGAGGGTTTTAACGTTAATGTCCCTCTCCCGCCAGGAGTAAATAATGACGGGTACTTTTACATATTTGACGAATTGCTTATCCCAATCGCTAAACAGTTTAAGCCTGAGCTGGTTTTCATATCCGCCGGACAAGACATTCACTTTGCTGACCCGATTGGAGGCATGTCTGTCACATCACGTGGATTCAACTCTTTGACAGAACGCGTGAAGTCTGTGTCATCCGATGGTCAATTAATTGCCGTTCTAGAAGGTGGATATGACCTCACTGCGCTTTCAGATTCAACGTTGTCAATACTAGGATCCCTAGCAAGCTTTGCGACGAGCATCGAAGAGGAATATACTGATGAGGGGGTAACAAAACAAGTCGAAGAACGTGTTAGAAAGGCAATAGCTGTCCAATCAGAGTATTGGGAGCTGTAGACTCACTTACATCGCAACTGTACCTTTTTGAAGTACTTCGCCAAAAATACTCTGTACTCCCGACTATCAATTTTCAGGATATCTTCGTCACATAAGACTTCGCAGCCATTTTTCATTGAACGGTAGACCGCCCTACCCAATTTTACATTTTTAAGCTCTCTCTGTAAAAAAGCGTCAACGCTTAAACACTTTCTTGGTATTTCCACTATATATCGGCTGTTTTGAATAAAGGGTCCTGAAAAAACGCTTGGATCGTTCAAATATCTATCCTTAAATTTTCGGGCATGTTCTTTGCATTCCACCGGAGGACCAATATGTCTGTAGAGGGGAGGAAGATTCCATACAATAAGTTCGAGTAGCAGAACTGCGTTGCCTTTATCGAAGTATATGTCACTTCTAAGTTGCTGAAATCCCGCTCTAGACAGTGCCTTACATATACTTTTTACAGATTTCTCAAGTTGCGGGTATGCGATATCTTCTACCAGCTCTAGCATTTTAAAGCTGAGAGCATAGATTTTGGTGCCTCGTTTAGATAAAATATCGCGTAAATCTCCTGCACAAATCGCTCCCATTTTCTGCGGGAAAAAGAATTCAATGCAAGGCTTTGATAGAAACTCTCGTGCTGAATCAATAAAATTAAAAAAACTTTCAGCTGACACCGCAGCAGCGACATTCCTTTTTGGATCCACAGGATCAACAACAATTAATGGACTGCTAAAGTCTACACTCGTTTCTTCTCTTAACAAGCTTATGAATTTTCCACTTTTCCAGTTTGTTACATCCTTCAATAATTGTAAAAACGACTCGTATTTAATAATCAATAATTCACAAAGATAACCTGAAAAACCTTTAACTTTTAGCTCTGCCCCGTAAATTCCAATTCCTTTTAGAAACTGTTTTAACAACCTAACTTGATCTTCCCTACCTTTTATATTAGCAGTTACGAACTGCTGATGAAAAGGTGTTCTATCTACTGCAGAGATACTTAGCGACGCTGCATTAACCTTGTAATAAGGTACTATGTCAAAAACGAAGCCGTTAATTTTAGCCTTAACATAGGGATGTTCGGCATATTGGATTACATAAGACTCCCCTGCGACTTCTTTTCCTATGTCAATTCCGTAGCGCTCAAGATCGTCCTTTGGAATCGATGGGTCGAAACCAATGAATATGTCTATATCTCTATCCCCGGCGACCCAAGTGTTACGGGCAGCAGAACCTATGAGAATTACATGTACGTCTAATTTTCTCCTTTTTACGGACAATTTAACACGATTGATAACCTCAGCTGCTGCCTTATTAAGTTCATTGTATTCCTCTTCGGAGGGCTTTACTTTCTTGAGAACCTCTTCCAAGACTTGAGAGAGATTTTTCATAGTTCTACTTCCTCAATCGTTTCATACAGCGGACCTTTAGGTGTTAGAGTGCTTCTCTTCAACTGAAAAGCCGTTACCATGAAAGTTCCTGCATCAATTTCAGACAGTTCCTCAACCTTTCGTAATAACAGCGACATTTCGAGTGGAGTAAATCGCTTAACCCGAGCTATGGTGATGTGGGGTTCGAACAATCTGTCTTTGCCAAATTTGTCTGGGAGTTTTGAAGATACGAGGTCATATAAATGTTTCAGGTTATCAGCATCGTCGATCCCAATCCATATTACTCTGATGCGTTTTTTACTGGGAAAGACCCCCAACTTTTTAAACTGAATTTCAAAGGGCCTTAATTTAATTTCTTTTAAATTTTGAGCTATGCTTAATGCTTCACTCAATGTTATGTTTCCAAGGAACTTCAACGTAATATGGATTATGGGAGGATCCACATATTTGATTGATTGCAACTCGCAAGATTTTTTGAACTCAGCCTGAATGTCTGAAAATCTACTTTTAACTTCATCACTAAGATCAATTCCAATAAAAGATCGAATAGATTCCATTCGTTATCATAAACAATTTAATCCTTGAGACATATATGCTTCACTCATAAGACATGGAAAAAAAAGCAAGATCTGTATCAAAATATAACAAAGAATTAGTAGCTAAATTCGTTATATTAAAGCCTGCAGGATATCCGATGAAGACCGGGTTAGATCATCCAGAAATATCTGAACCAAAAGTCTTTCACTATTATGCAAAAGAACAATGGTTTGGCACCTCAGTGAAAAAAGGGGATTTCCTCTTTGACAGACGGATGTATCCTGATTTCGCTTTCGAAATAGTAAATGTTGAACCAAGACGATCAATGATAGGCGATTCGACGGCCATAGTCGTTGACAACGTCGAAGATTCCGTCCCTGTTATTTCAACAGAAGTTGTACTTGACGACATTATCGGACAACAATCAGCAAAGAGAAAATGCAAGCTGATAGAAAAGTACTTAATTAATCCAAATAGTTTTGGAAAATGGGCCCCTAAAAACGTCCTTTTCTATGGCCCGCCGGGGACAGGGAAAACAATGATGGCAAAAGCACTGTCAAATATAACAAAGGCGGTTATCTTGCCAGTGAAATCAACTCATCTAATTGGGGAATATGTTGGAGAAGGAGCCACGAAGATTCACCATCTTTATGACCGGGCAGCAGAGCTTGCCCCATGCATTGTGTTTATCGATGAACTTGACGCAGTTGGGCTTGATAGAAGTTATCAGAAACTAAGAGGAGATGTTTTAGAAATAGTAAATGCGTTGTTGACGGAGCTTGATGGAATCGAAGATAGATCTGGGGTATGTACTATAGGGGGAACGAATAGATACGACGCGTTAGACTCCTCTATTAGAAGTAGGTTCGAAGAAGAGATCGCATTTACCCTTCCAAACGAAGTTGAAAGACTACAGATACTTAAAAAATATTCAAATACATTTCCCATAAAAATCGATGATGGCGTGAGTCTTGAGCAGATTGCAAAACTAACAGTACAGTTTTCAGGAAGAGACCTCGTCGAAAAAGTACTTAAAGTAGCCTTACATCAAGCGATAATCGATGAGACTGCGGTCACCCAAAAACATTTTAACTACGCGTTAAGCAACATTAAAATCGATAATGCCCCCAGCATCTTGTTTGGATAATGAAAAAGCTGTTAAAAATTGTTACTTATTAAGTTGATACACGTGCAGCGAAATTTGAATAACTTCGATAAGTCAATAATTATACCATTTTCCACGATTGACTGGCGTGGAAAGGTTGCTATGGTCGTATTTCTCAGAGGATGCAATATGAGATGCCTCTATTGTCAAAATTACCGGTTGTGGGAAGACAATGTGCAAATAAATATTGATAACATTTTATGTGAAATACGAAAAAGCGAGGACTTCATAGATGCAGTCATTTTTTCAGGTGGCGAACCTACAATAAACTTAGATTTGCTCATAACCGTAGCAACAGAAGTGAAAAAAACCGGACTTCTGGTAGGAGTTGAAACCAATGGGACATCACCTGATCGAATCTTTAATCTTATCAAAGCCGCGTTATTGGATGGACTCTTTATAGACGTAAAAGCTCCGCTTTCGAGTCCTCAAAAATATTCAACTGTTGCCGGTGTCAAAACATCACAAGAACTGCTAGAAAAGATAAGAAAATCGATAGAGGGCGGATATTCAGCGTTAATGTCACGGGAGCTATTAGAACTTGAGATAAGAACAACGGTTTTTAAGGAAATTCTCACGGAGAGAGATATAATTGAAATTGCTCAGGAATTCAAGCACATAAGTTACGTCCTGCAACAGGGGAGAAGTGAATATAGTAAAAACGCAAACCTACAAACGATGAGCAGAAAAGAACTGATCGCTATTGCGAAGAGCTGTGACAGAGTTATAAGGATCAGAACGAAAGAATCTGGAGAGGAACTGATAAGCCCACGTTAAAAACTTTCTACTTGGTATGAGGATTAATTGAAGGTAATCGGATTCGTTGGGATGCCGGCTTCGGGCAAATCTGAAGCAGCAATAGTCGCCAAAGAACTTGGGGTACCAATCGTGGCAATGGGCGATATCGTTCGAGAGTACATGCAAGATCTCGGAGCAAGGATAGATGAAAAAAATGTGGGATTTGTCGCGAATAAACTCCGAGAAGAGCAAGGAATGGATGCTATTGCGAAGATGTGTATTCCGGCCATTCATCGTCAAAAATCAGATGTGGTCGTAATTGACGGTATACGAGGATTTGCTGAGGTTTTAGCTTATAAAAGTGAGTTTGGCGAAGATTTCATATCAATAGCTATAGATGCCGCTCCAGAGTTGAGGTATCAAAGGACAAAAAAAAGAGCCCGACCAGATGATGCGATGGATTATGAAAGCTTTAAAACAAAAGATGGGCGCGAATTAAGTTGGGGGTTAAAGGAAGCACTCGATAACGCAGACTTACGTATACTCAACGAGGGGCCACTTGAAGAATTTCAATCACTTATTTCAAATATTTTAATCAAGCAATTTAATGTTGACGCTTCTTTTAAAGTTATTTGCGTACACATAGAAACTCCATTACATACCACAGAATCGAAGGACAAAGTAGAAAAGGCGATTAGGAATATTTTCCCTGACGCACGCCTCAGTCAAACGAACGAATCTATTGTAGGTACCAGCAATTCGATAAAGAGATTTGGAGAGCTCCTAAAAATGCAACGAATTAGGAGTACTGCTCGAACAGAACTTTTAAGAAGATTATCGAGTAATGCTTTTGAATTTGTGCTTAACAAACAAGCTGCCTTTATGGGAAAGGTGAATTTCAGCAAAGACCCGCTAGGGCCGATATATGTCAAAGTCCAGGTTGACGCTCCGATATTGGTGGTAGATTCTATTGCACCAGAGATTATAACATGAGGGTTTCTATTTCCTGCGCCACGCTTGACCTGGGTCGACTTGAAGACGTTAAAAATGCAGGGTTTGATGGTTGGGAAGTAATAGCTGAGGGCTCTCAAACATTGAATAGAAAAACACTTTCGGTAATAGATGCGGCATTTCATTCTTATGGGCTTAAAATATCAATCCATACCCCAATTTCAGACATGAACATAGCAAGCTTGAACTATCCCATATGGCGGGAAACGATACACCAAATAAAAAAAAGTATTTCAAAAACATCTGATTATGCCAATATTTTCGTGATTCATCCTGGTTATATTTCTCAAATGGCAAGTCACAATCTGGATAAGGCGCTTAAGAGGAACAATGAAGGCCTTAAGTCGATTGCCAGTACTGCTAATAATCTTGGAGTAAAAGCAACTGTCGAAAACATGGTAAACGTCAATTTCTTAATGGGGAAGTACCCCGAAGAAATAAAGAATATGATGAACAATGAAATAGGGTTCACGTTTGACGTCGGACATGCAAATACAGCAAACGCCATAAATGATTTCTTAAAAATGAAAATAGACCATGTTCATGTCCATGATAATAATGGTAACGATGATGAGCACCTCATCTTAGGTCGCGGAAACATAGACTGGAAACACGTTATCGGAGAGCTTAAAGGCTACAAAGGGGACTTTGTCGTTGAGGCAAATGACTTTGAAGCTGGTATCAAGAGCTTGCGTTATTTAACTTCACTTTAGCATTCCTACAAAAAATTAATTCGTAAAATTGTAATGACTTTCCCAAGTGAAATCTACAGTGAGTTTACCGTTTGTCTTTAAACTGCACATCTATTTCTAAAAGATCTTCCCCCAAAATAGTATTTTCAAATATTTCCTTCGCGCTCTTCAAGAGTGGAGAAGGATTGGCATAGCGAGAGCTAATATGGGTTAACACGAGCATGAACGCAGCGGACCTTTTTGCAATTTCCGCTGCCTCCTTAGCTGTTGAGTGTCCAACTTCTTTTGCATATTCAGTAAGGTCATCGTTTAAAGTGGAGTCATGGATTAACAAGTCGGCGTTTCCAGCTACTTCTACTATAGAATCACTTGGTCGGGTATCACCGGTATACACTATTTTTCTTCCCGGACGCCTGGGACCTATCACGTCTTCAGGATTAATGATCGTATTTCCAGCTACTACTGAGTGCCCCTGTTGTAGCCTGGTGTACATTGGCCCTGGCTTTAGTCCAAGCGATTCTGCCGCTGTTCTATTAAATTTACCAGGCCTCTCACGCTCCTCAAATACGTACCCAAATGAATTCGGAGAATGATTAACGTCTACGACCTTAACTGTATACAAAGCTTTTTTTACAACATCCCCTGTCGCAAGCTCTATGAAATCAATATCAAATTGAGGTCTAATAAGAGCAAAGAGATTTGGAACGCCTGACCATCTTGGTCCGTACACGTCGAGCTTATCTTCTCTATTTAAGAAGGATAGAGTATGTATTAAGCCAGGAAGTCCCAAAAAATGATCTGCGTGCCAGTGTGTAATAAAAATTGAAGAAATATTTATCCCTGTATGAGCTCGCATCATCTGACGTTGCGTACCCTCACCGCAATCGAATAGGATCCCTTCGCGGTCCTTTTTAATCAGTATGGACGGTGGACTCCTGTCTACCGTTGGCATTGAGCCACTTGTACCTAGAAGTATTACCTTCAACATCTCTATGTTAATACATCAATATTCCATTTAGCAATTTTGTAGAGATTTGCACGTCTGAACTGTCAAATGTTTTAATTCATAGTCTATTTTAATCCGTGATATTTTTTAACTGTTAATATAAATATGAGTAAGATAGAAAGACCTTAATTGGATTAGTGATGCTAACATCGGACAGGGGAAGCAGCTTGAAAAAGATGGTGGTAATCTGCATTCTTGCTATAATAGGCACAGCGACAGTTTTTCAAGTTTATGCTCAATCCAACAGACAGTTTCCCCAAAGCGGATCAATACTCGGACAAGTTACGGACACCCACGGACAGCCTATAACAGGAGCTGAAATTTCTTATTACATAGAAGATGCGGTTAGAGCGAACCGTGCTAGTGGATCCGGAATTGTAACAGATTCAAATGGCAACTATACCACTGAATACTCCATGGTGCCTAGTGATCTAGCGGCAAACGTTGGAAAGCTATTTATCACTGTCAAAGTAGGGGACCAGACTTTAACAAGAGGGGGTCCGAGAGATTCAATAGAAATCAAAGGTGGCACAACAATAAAAGTTGATTTTCAGCTTGGTGTTTCAGAACAACCTCCTGTTATCCTTATCCAAAGTCCACCTTATACGCCCACGGCAGAAGCTTCTTCGTCAAACGTTCCCATAACCACAAGCATGAATCCGCTATCAGAAGGGGGAACTATCAAGCCAAGTGAGGATAAGAACCTCGTTAATAACACTACTGTAAGATCCGCCACGCCAGGGTTTGACGCAATCTTGGCTTTAGTCGGAATCATCACTGTCGTTTGCGTATTAACGCGCAAAACATAATTATCCTGTAATACTAAAATTTTAATAAAGGATATCTGGTGATTCTGATGTGGGTCGGGCTTCAGTATCTTAAAAAAGCTATTGCGGCGAGTATTATTATATTTTGCTTAAACAGCATACTCGTTCGTGGCGCAGAGTTATCATTCGAATCCTAAGAACGCCCTATTGCATTTATGTACTTGATTACTAAATTTACAGGAATTGTGACATTACCTTGAATATTATTGATTGTTATCCAAGTGTTGATAGCAGAACACACATTTAATGCGTCATTTTTATCGCCGGTATTTTGAACTATAATCCCAGAAATTTCCGCCAAATTAATAATTTTAACGCTATGTGAGGCCTCGATCATTCGTAATAGTGATTCAACTATGCCTTTCGCGTCACTACCAAAACTTTTTGACATTTATTTTCCTTTTAGCTGTTCATCTATAAGTACTAAATACGATGTTTTTATATTTATCTGCAAAATAAAAATAAATTGGTGGTATAAATGGCGTAATTTTCGTTTTAGGACTCATGTTTTTTAATACTCTCTAGTACGCAAATGGTATTTCGTGACGGCTCTCGCTAAAATGGAAGACTTCAAGTACGGGTGATATATCTTCCGCGAATTAATATATAAGTTTTTTTACAAAGAACTAAGCTCTCAATTGTTTAAATAAAGTGTAAATCTTGTAATTTGTAATTTGTTCTGCGGTTAATAAATTTGGAGTTCTATCGACATCGGAGAGTAGGCTAACAACATCACCCATGCAAGTGATTTACAATATAAAAAGCATGGGGGCACCAAATTGCTACTTATTAGAGTTAGCTCTTAGTGATATTAATTTTCAAATCCTTCCAGCATCACATATTGACACGGAGGGATTTGCTTTATAAACCATTTAGGATAGAATACACACTCGTGAGCAACACATTTATGGACGTATCTGCGGATTTTTTTGTCTCTTTCATATACAGGAACACTCATTAGTGGACATTGGTTTTCTGGATTAATTGTTATCATGGCACCTCAGTTTTAAAAATATTTTTTTATATTTCGATATAATCCGTAGTATCTCTCCTTTCGCTTGGTATCCCTTCTAGAAATTCTATTCTTATTTTTTGTCTTAATCTTCCACCCTCGCCGGAACCCTTATGTCAAGAAAATTCAAAAGAGGGAAATATAACATTGAGTTAACTATTTACATGCTTTTTTTGAAAACTTTGTGTAAGTCTATACATCTCACGATCGATGCTCCTAAATTGTAGCTTCATAGTTGTTCGGCTTGTACGATCGTTTGCATCGAATGTAAGAATCCCAGGAGTTATCATACCAATCCATAAATTCGTGTTGAAATGTACACTTCGACTGGTTGAAGGTTAAACACTACTTTTTAATGCACAGATAATTAAATTTATGTTTAATAATATTATTTCATTGATAATATTAAATTCTTTCTTTAGTAACACTATGATATTGTTACATTAATTCTATTATGAGGTATAATTTAAAAAATCATAGTATTTTTTTCTATGCAATCGGTGGGAAGAATTGTCTTAACTATCAAATAGGATTGCTTTCGTTTTCTTCTAAATATGTTGCAATTTATATTCATTTGATACAAGAGTATATCTTTAAAAGAGAGAGGAAGAAGCAAGAAACAGTAAACTTAACGGATATATAGATAGATACTAACAGAATAATATTTTCCGTATAAAAGTTATGAACGAATTAGAATATATAAGGGAACTTGAAAAAAATCCATTACTGGCTTTTACCTTTCTTAATATTATTGACAAATTTTACGCCGATAAATATATTAAAATCGAAATTTTAAATAACTATCCAGATTTAAAGTTAAATCTGAGTAAACAAGACTATATACTGACGCCTTCTAGATTTTACCGAATTGTTTTTATGCTCTCCCACGGCTTAAGAAAGAAGGGGTTGGATCTAAAACTTCCGTATTACTGGTATAAATCAGGTCCTGTAATATATTTAAAAAATATTCCCAAAGTTTTCAAAGTTATGCGGGTAAATAAAACGCAGCAAATAGCCGCAATTTATGAAAGGTGGAAGGATATCATTGTATCATTTGAAGAATGTGAAGATTGTTTTAGTGATGCAATAATTTTGACATTAAACTCAGACAAGCTATCAAAGTATACTAAGCTTGATGTAATTTATGAATATTCTCCTAGTGAGCTTCACAAAGCGCTAACCGCTTTGCAAAATGAGGTATATAAAGTTTCTAAAAAGGGTCGAATAACAGAAAAGAACAAAAAACATGTGGCGAATTTATTAGAACAGCTGAATTTTACCTTTATGAGCGATAATTATCCAGAGTTAAAGCCTGTTTTTTCGGAAACAATAAGTCTGATCGACAAAAACTTAGAAGACATAAATCCAGAGTTTATGCGCTGTTTGCTGAAAAAATTCTTGGACGTTTTTAGCCTTGGGCTTAAAGCAAAAGAGAACGAGAATATTGATGCACAAACATTACATAAATGGAATTCCGATTACAAAGTAGCTTTAAACACTTCTACTAACGCTTTCAAAAATGACGTTTAAAGTGTAACATAATATTGTAATTTTAACATACTGATTTTCGATTGGCAACTACCTTTATCGACTAAATCAGTTACTACACCTTTGGATCCTTATCAACTCTACACTTGTGGTAATATATAAAGGTAAATTAATACTACCATGTTGGAACCATTACATGAAAAAATGTCGAGATACGGGAGGCATATATGACTGAAATATGCGAAGGATGTGGGGAATGTATAGAAGTATCTTACCTTCCTGAACAAGGTATTTGGCTTTGTGGAAAATGTAGAGATCTTGGTATAGAGACATTCGACGTCGACATGTTAAAAAAAGAATCTGGAATTCGACAATTTTTATCGAATTGCAGACGATATGGATTTGAAGACGTTGAATTCTACAAAAGCGACAAATTCATGACGTTTATAATTTCGAACCGTACTGCCGATTTTAATACAGTGACAGAGATCTACTTCATGAAACTTGAAGATGGTCGAGGAGTGCTTAGGATTTCCGGAGCGTGTGGATCCGTAATTTTTTGGAGCGATAAAAAGACGAGAAGTATCATCAAAAGATAAAACATTTTTTTAAGAGTAAACCATTTTTTTAGGTAATAATTGTCATTAAATAGGCAAAAAATGAGTGAAATTTTTTTAAATGTGTGAAAGAATATTAAATGAGGCATTAATTATGTCTGGCGAAGAAAAAAAGAAAGAAGAGTACTACTACAAAGGGAAGGAAGTGAAAGGAGAGAAAGAAGGGGGAGAGGAGAAGAAAAAGGAGTATTATAAAGGGAAGGAAGTGAAAGGAGAGAAATAAAACCTAACAATCATACTTGAGAAAATCTGGAATAACTTGCACGTCAGTCAATGGATTAAAATTCTTAATGCTTGTAATATCCAGTGGACGACAAATCCTAGAAACCATTCCGTGCAATGAGTGGGGTAACCTTATTAATTTAATAGCTCCAGCAGTAACCCATTCATCTATAGGGAACTCTTTTCCATATTCCCGTGCTAATGTACTTTTTTCGTCTCGCGTTAAATATTTCGTATCTTCATCCAGAACGTGTAGATGGAACCCCCGTCCCGAGTAAATTATTCTAATTTTTGAATAGTTCTGTTCGAGTTTGTGGTACATACTCTCTGCAAATTTTCGAACGATTTTGAATTCTAACATGCAAAGAGCTCGACCCTGATGCATCTTCATCTTTTGATCTAGATCTCCATGTAAAGGACAATATACGTTCTCAGGATCTAAATCAAAAACAAGTTCCTGCCCGACGTAATGCCTGCACTCTATACATTTTTGAGTGTCATAGCACAGTGGGCATCCTCTGCAAATATCTAAATCCTCGTAATAATTCGTGTCATAATAGACACCTTCGGGTAAATAACGCAAAATATAGTCTATTAACCCTCGCATATCGCAATAATCATCAACAACGACTACGTCATCTTTTATGTCCTCAAACTTTTTTAAATATATTTTCGTATATTTACCTACCAAAAAAGAAAAGACGGTATTTTTTCGGAAACTCATCCATTTTTCGACTAAAAGGGGATCAAATTCGTGACAATAAAATGCTGTCCTGTCGACAAGATGAGAGTACCGCATGCCACGAGGCATTCTGTATTGTCGAGAGTTTTTGCCTTTGTTAACCATTGAGCTGACAAGGTGTATGAGCTTAAACTCTGCTTATTCGTAATTGAGTCATTAACTACTGGGACTACTTTATGTAAATCTGTAAATCGACTTTATCTCGTAAATAATCTTAAAGTAGCGCGAAATGAGTTCGACGAGGTTAGCTAAACAATTCCCACTATAATTTTATTGGACCGAATTCCTTTAAGGATTTCATGAGCACATCGAGGTGTGTTATCTCCAAGTTAAACTCGGAAAAAGTTGAGTTAACAATCTTTTTCAGTTGACTGTAATCGTTTGCTGCAATTGTAAACCGTAAATTATGATCACCACTCACATGGTCGATTTGAAACACATTGTCTATCTCTTGCAACTTTTTAGACACCAATTCCAGGTCATCTAAATTTATTTTAGCACAAACGATTGCACAACATTTTAATCCGACTTTTTCCTTATCGATAATTGCCGAATAGCCTTTAATGATTCCTTCATCTTCCATGATGGAAATTCTGTCTCTTACCGTTGATTCTGACCTATTTATTGCTTTTGCAATGTCCTTATAGGTCATTCTACCATCTTGTTGAAGCATAAGCAGAATTTTTTTATTCATTTCATCTATGCGCATACGAGACACCTTTCTAACCTAAGATACATGTCGTTGTCAAAGTAGAAAATATATATGTATGTAAAAAAAAAATTTTGTTACAGATTGTAAAAGATTGACTATATACCATTTTTTACTCGATTGATTTTTTTTCTAACGAGTGAGGCTTACCCGTTGTCCATGAAAACTAGCACGTATCTAGATTGCGAAGTGTATTAACATATTTTCTGTATTGTCCAAAAAAGAACGTTCTTTAGATAACTAGTTAAAAATTGAAGAGCGACGTTCACGTGCGAGTTATTTATCGTTAAAAAATGCTAATTTTAGTTGAAAACATATTTATGTGAATGATGATATTCGTTAAATATGCCTCACCCAACCACATCGAATTTACGGGAATTGCATGACACCATTGTACGTAAAGCTGCTGTAACGATTTTTAGGAAGCAGAAAGTAGTGATAAACCCAACTGATAATAAAGTTGTTAGTGTGGGAGATTCCTACCCAGATCTCGTAATATATGAAGTGTTGAGCATTAAACCTTTTATAGCGAGTCATGAACCGTCAATGGTTGGAGAAGTAGAAGTTGAAGACCATGTAACGGAAGAAATGGTCGCAAAGTGGAAAAAAATCGCGAATCTGGATATAGATAAACTTGTTTTGATCGTTCCGGAGAGCGCTAAAGACGCAGCTATAAAAAAAACAAAAGATATTGAAGATAAAATAGAAGTACACACGTATAACGAAGAATTATATATCAGCTAGTTGTGATCAAAAAGAATGAAATAATAGACTTAAAAAATCAAGTATTTGCGTGTTACAGATAACGAAATGACAAGGGCTCAAACTAATTTTTAAATAACTACTAAACTATATAGTATAATTACGACTAATAAATAGCTGAGATATTTTCTGTGCTGTACTAAATACAAATACATTTATCTCGCAACATCGCATAATTCAAATAAAATATATCTATTTGAGGCGCTTGGCAATGCTAATGGGTAAAGCGAAATTCAAGTGTAGAGATAGCTACACGGAAGTTGACATACCAGCAAAGTGTATTGAGACTTTCTGCATTGGTAAAAACTTTCCTCTTGCAAAATCATCAGGGCACACATCAATTGAAATCATAGAGAGAGGGATCGAACTAACCGAATCAGGAGGAGCAATCGTTTCAAAAAACATAGTAATTGGAAATTACACACGCGATGAGGAGACCATCCATTTACACATTCCAGTGAAGATATGCGAAACAGCGTTTAAAACGAATGAAAAAGAAGGGGAGGTAAGAATCGAAGTAGAAGAGAACAAAGTGCTAATAAGCAAAATTTGATCCTAATCTTATGCTTGCATAAAAATTACTTTACTTCACTTTACTTTATATGCGTAAAGTTCAATTAAAGCAATTTCCGTCGTATTAATCGGAAAGTCATTTTTTCGTATTTCGATTTGAAATGCTGAAGTTTTTGCAGGCGGTATTTTAACATTCACATAGTTTAAAAAAACACCTAATACGCTGCCATCCCGTTTGTACAATGCAGCAGCAACTATCGACGAGTTTATTTCTTTCGTTCCATTGTTATAGATTTCTCCTGCAACAATTCTCTTTTGATTCCCGTCAATAGTTTTATTATTGATTACAATAAGGGAATACAGCTTCTCCGCTGATTCCGTATAATGTGGCTTAATTTTATAACTAGCTATGGATTTGTTATAATAAGGAGACGCAGACGATCTGGTCGCAATGGTCTGTGTTATGTTGAAGGGTTCATTTTGACTGACTGTGTCGACTCTTACACTCTTTGTAGCATTTAATGTAACATTAATAATCGACGGTTTTTCCGAATTATTCGTACTTGTGTTAGCGACATCAGATAATCGTATCATGAATGGAGATTCATCACCAGGTGCAATTATTGGTTTAATTCCACTGAAGGTGTCCGCATATCCCCTTTTCAGAATTGTAGTATTATTCTCATTGTAGCCAATTGCTTCAATATTAAGGTCAATAATACTTTTGTTTCCAATGTTTTCTGCCCTTCCTGTGATGTATGTCGTATTGTTTAAAAGCTGTAGACTCAAGTCTTTGATAGTTAATATGTCAGGAACTTGTGATACAGGGACTTCTTCTCGAAGGCATCCAGAAACGACGAGCGAGGATGTCAAGATTGTAAACAAAAGAGAGAGAATTATCACATTCTTTGATCTGCGCTGTAATTTGTTTCGAATCCCTTGACTCTTCTGCTTTAAGAGTGGTATCACACAGTTCATAATTACTTTCTCATGTGCTCTTTCTTATAGGATCTTTAATAAACGTATATCGAGATTAGTGAACAGATCTCTGTTAAACTTTGTGGAGAGCAATAAATAAATTAGTCTACAATTTTATTAATACCGAGTTCGAGAATATCTTCAGCACCGAACCTTTTAAGTTTTGGAATTAGTTCATTAATCTTTTCTTTTTCAACTACTGATTCCACTGCATAATAGTCCGTATTATAAAGCTTTGATACGCTTGGTGCTTTCATTGTCGGAAGTAGGGTGATGACATCTTCTAGTTTTTCTTGAGGGATGTTAAGCTTTATTAACACGCGCTTTTCGGCATCCATAGCGCCAAGTATAAGAGTTTTAATCTCCTCGATGGATTGCCTCTTTTCATCATAGCTGTTTCCGTTTGCAATTAAAACAGTTGAAGACTCAAGTATGACATCAATTATCTTAAGCCCACTTCGCCTTATAGTCTCCCCAGTTTCAGTTATATCAACAATTGCATCCATTATATCCGGAACCTTAGCCTCAGTAGCCCCATACGACAAGAATATATTTACTGGCAATCCAAGCCTTTCAAAATATTTTTTTGTTAAATTTGGATATTCAGTGGATACTTTACTATTTGGCTTTAATTCTGCCGGTAAAGTAACATCTGATTTCTCATGCACTGCTAAAACAATTTTAACCCTGTCTGACTCTCTCTTGCTATAAGGGAGTTCAGCAACTGTCTTTACGTTGGTACCGGTTTCGAGTACCCAATCAAGCCCAGTGATGCCAAGATCAAAATATCCAGCTTCCACGTATATAGGAATTTCCTGTGGCCTCAATATCTTCACGCGAGAGATTCTCAAATCTTTTATAACGGGACTGTAGTCCCTTGCGCTCGCTCGTTTAACTTCTAAGTCAGCTAATTTTAAGTATTTTAACGTCTGTTCCTCCAAACTTCCCTTTGGTATCACGAAGCTAATTTGATCAATCATCTTGGATACATATTTATTTTTAATATTTATACTCTGCCAACAAAATTGAAACCGGAGCTTTAATTTTGCATTATATGTAACCTAAGCTAAAAATTCAAGTTAAGATACATAATGTAACAAATATGAATAATTCAGCATCCTAGCCTCTACTGCTGGACATGGGTCTTCGAAGCATAAGGTTAAATTAAATTGAATAGTTTGTATGATAACTAACTAACGAAGAGATAATCGTCTACTAATCAATTCGTATGGTATCTTTATTCTGACCGTTGTATTCGTAGAGTGCTAACTTCTTCGTTTCAATTAGCTTATACGGCTGAAGTAAATCAGAAATTATTATGTAACCTTAGCTGTTTTTTTATACTTTCACGTTAATATATAATTGATCATAATTCGTTGAAGGTGCAATTCATTTGACTAAATGGAAATATAGTGGAAAAGAAGTCTCATTGGATCAAGTAGATAGCGCGATAAAAGCTTTAGACAATGCATGTTTACACTGTGGTGCTGGCAAACATTCAGCCGAATGTCCCATTGGCAAGGCGAAACTTGAATTATATGACCTTAAATGTTCAGACAAAAGCCATGTTCCAAACGTGCAAATTACCTAATTACAATATATTTCAATCAGACATCATAGCCGAATAAAACTCCGTAAATGCTATTTCTGGGTCTTTGCCTCCGAAATAAGGTCTTAACGTCTCTTTCTTTTGAATTACCCCGTTGTAAGCTGCTTCTACTTCTCGTTGTGAGCAAACGGACATTAAATCTTCCATAATATGGTTTGCAATGGATTCGTGGTTAGACTTATAAAAACTGCCTAAAATAAAGAATTGAATTATTGCAAATAACGCTTGAACGCTTCGCTCTTTTTCTTTAGCGTACGATATTAAATCTTTAAAGCTTCGAGAGACGTTAAGGAGCAACTGCGTATGAACTATTCCTAGCGAAAAATCGAGGGCAAGTATCCCGATTTCTCGTAAATATTTAAACGCAGCAAGGTACTTGCTGTCTTCATTTACCGTAGCCATGCAAATTGAATTGATCACTTGAATGACTTCGATACTCATATTTACGTCATCGATTTCAAGCGAAGCCCTTGATATATCATACAGTTGTTCTAACGCTTCTTCGTTAAGCCCTTCTCTATTATTGCGAAAATTAAAAATAGCAACTTCTTTTAGCGTTACTAACGCTTCTGTTGCAACGTCAGTGTTGCGTTGTATCAACTCTTTTTTAATTATGTCGCCCAAGATCTTTACATACTGTTGATTTTCTCGCCATCTACGCTCACTTGAGACTTTTAGCTTAAGGTTTTGGATTATGTCTTCTGGATTAAAAAATTTTGGAACGCGGCGAAATAGATTTACAATTAACAAAAAGCAAATCGCTGTTAATGCTACGCTGAGCGACGTAAGCATTCTCACTTCATTAGAGACACCACTAGCATCTATATGAGCTAAGGTAATAAAACTAAGAAATATAGTTAAAATAAAAAAAGTTATAATGCCAACAATTTGAAAATCCTTAAAAATCGATTCAAGAAGGAAGTGCAAAACTTTTGGGGTATATTTTGATGCCGAAAATTCAATAGCTATAATTAAAACAGAAAAAGAAATCGCAAATAATGCGGAAAGGCTTTGAGGAAGAGCGCTCAATAGGTAACGTGCCGAGTTTGAATCGCCGTTAAATAGAATTTTGGTGCCTATACTGTCTGATACAAAAAGAATAGCTACTAAGGCTGACAGCGCTAGGAGGATACCATCTATGCTATTTAGGCGTACGTCCTTTCACCCCATGTAACGAAATCAGATAAAAATAGTACTAATATGATTTAAATTTTGGCATAAAAAAACTCCATTTCAAAGAAATCGAGAGAAAGAAATAATAACATAAACTGTATTGTAGTTACGGTGATTGCCATGGTTAGCAAAGAGGAATTGATTAATTACTTAAATAAAGCACTAAGTATGGAAATTGGAGCCATTTTGCAGTATTTGAACCATTCTTATACAGTTATGGGGCCTTACAGAGATACAGTATCTGATCGACTTGAAAAAAACGCAAGGGCCGAAATGGAACACATGGAGTACCTCTCAGAGAAGATTGTTGCTTATGATGGTGTTCCAACAACGCAACCCGCTGCTATGTACACAGCTAAAACAGTCACAGATATGTTAAATCAGGATCTTGCTGCAGAAAACAAGGCAATAGAACTCTATGACAAAATCATTAAAATGGCTGATGAATATGGTGATACAGATCTCCGAAAAACTATTGAAGATATTACGAGCGTAGAATACGAACACAAAGAAACTTTAGAAAAAATGTTAAAGATGTGAAACGACGTTTATTTGTTAACTTTATATTTTACTTTTTCATCTTCTTCTTTTATTTAACTAACGTGTTCAACAAAAAGGACGGATAACGTTATTTTAAGCATTCGATTTGATGCCAACGCGACAATTTTTGACGTGATGAATCCCAAAAGTTAAGTCTTTGAAACTCATTACACCGGCGTTATTCCATTAATTATCATACCAATATCAAAAAAACGTAGTAACGCTTAAACGATGTTCGAAATTAAACGATGTACATAGCCCTTCGAACAATGTTTAAGAATACTTAACTGTAATGATATAAATTTCTTCTACTTTGGCGAAATTAATACGTTGGGTAAGTACAGTCGAGACTGCATTAATAGAAGAATGTTAGTAAAGTACGCATGCATGTATGAAAGCCTTATAAACAGTACAATTGGTAAAGAGTTCTCAATAGTAACAAACAAAGATATAAATAAATCACTGATGTTTAATTGGTAAAAAAACTAACGTAAAGGTCGTATTTTAGTGCCGATATTTAAAAATAAAAGGCAACATGAAAATCCTGAAATAAAGTACCACATCTCCGACCAAGACTACTATTGGCTCGTCAGTCGCTTCTGCCAAAACATGATGGCGTTTGTCCTCTCCGCGACGAGATTTAATGCTGACAACTCAGCTTATTTCGAGCAGTTCTTCATACACTTTCTTGATAGGCGAGGTATAAAATACGTAATTAAAAATATTGACGACCAAAACAGACAACTTGTGATGGTAAAACCGTGGGATAAAGCGTCCGAAATCTGTGAACGATAAGCGCCGAGGAAGGGATTTGAACCCCTGAGAGGCGATGGCCTCACCAGCTTACGTTGACATTTTAAAATCACTCAAGGCTGGCGCCGTAGTCCACTTGGCTACCTCGGCTTTGTTTTGATTTGCAGTATCTTAAAAAAAGCGATTTAATGAAACTATTTTGTGTTAAACGTTGAATATTAGCCAATTAAGTTAACCTTCAAGTACTATTTCTATGCTTATATCCCTCGGAACTTGAATCCTCATTAACTGTCTCAATGCTCGTTCATCAGCATCAAGATCTATAAGACGTTTATGCACACGCATCTCCCAGTGCTCCCATGTAGCGGTACCTTCACCATCGGGACTTTTTCTTGTTGGTACTTTAAGTCTCTTTGTCGGTAGTGGGACGGGACCGGAGATATTGACTCCGGTTTTTTCTGCAATGCTCTTAACTTGGTCACAAACCTGATCGAGTAGATCCGGACTAGTCCCCGAAAGCCTTATCCTTGCTTTTTGCATCTTATCACTTTTCTTTCATCTCGCCATAATATCTACGCACATACCAGCAGCTATCGTTTGTCCCATATCTCGAATGGCAAATCTTCCGAGCTGCGGTATGTCTTTTACTTTTTCAATAACGAGAGGCTTAGTCGGCTTAACCTGTATAATGGCAGCATCTCCTGCTTTAATGAAATCGGGGCTCGCTTGTTTCACCTGCCCAGTCCTAGGGTCAATTTTAGCTTTAAGCTCAGTAAACGTGCATGCTACTTGAGCCGTATGAGCGTGGAATACTGGTGTATAACCGGCAGTTATTGCACTGGGATGCTGAAGAACAACAATTTGTGCGGTAAATTCCCGTGCAACAGTAGGCGGCGTGTCTTGATGCCCTGTGACGTCACCACGTTTGATGTCTTTCTTCGATACACCTCTTACGTTAAATCCTATATTGTCTCCAGGAACTGCTTCAGGTATCTCTTCGTGGTGCATCTCTATGGATTTTATCTCACCACGGACGTCTGCAGGCTCAAATATTACCTTGTCGCCTTTCTTCATTTTTCCCGTTTCAACGCGCCCAACAGGCACCGTGCCTATACCTGAAATTGTGTAGACGTCTTGAATTGGCAGACGTAGCGGAAGCTTGATGGGCTTTTCTGGAACCTTAAGCTTATTGAGCTCTTGGAGCAAGGTCTCACCCTTGTACCACGACATATTTTCGCTTGGCTTCGTTACATTGTCTCCTTTAAAAGCTGAAGTGGGAACGTATTGAACGTCCTCGTCTTTGTACCCAATCGTTTTTAGAAGCTTTGAGACTTCTTCTTTGACTTCGTTAAACCGCTTCTCACTATAATTTGCAGCATCCATCTTATTTACGGCTACGATAAGCTGATTTATTCCGAGTGTTTTTGAAAGGAATACGTGCTCTCTTGTTTGTGCCATCACGCCATCAGGAGCTGCCACAACAAGGACTGCTGCATCCGCTTGAGATGCCCCTGTAATCATATTTTTCACAAAATCCCTGTGTCCTGGGCAGTCAACAATAGTAAAGTAGTAATTTTCTGTGTCAAAACGCTGGTGAGCAACATCTATAGTAACTCCTCTTTCACGCTCTTCTTTTAGAGAGTCCATCACCCAAGCAAATTCAAAGGATCCTTTGCCTTTCGATTCGGCTTCCTTCTTGTAAGCATCAATAATGTGTGCACCTACGTTTCCAGTCTCAAATAATAGCCTGCCGACCAAAGTACTTTTGCCGTGGTCGACATGACCTATCATTGCTAAATTCATATGGGGTTTTTCCGCCATTTTCTCTTTCCTCCTTTACGCTATAAAATCCTGTGGTTTAGGTAGTTCCGCTTTTAAACCTTTTCTCTGCCTAATTTGCTTCACAACTTCCGGTTGTAAGGCTTGTGTGAGCACTTCAAACCCCGCAAGTTCTGTGCTCCAAATTGCACGACCTTCAGTGGCAGATCTGAGATCTCCTGCAAATCCAAACATCTCAGCTACGGGAGCTTTTCCGACAATGATAGCCATATCACCTTCTGAATGGATATCAAGTATCTGGCCACGTCGTCCCTGTATTTGTTGGGTAGCATTACCCATCAAAGTCTGAGGAACATTTATGAATACCTTTTGTTTGGGTTCGAGCAAAACGTCATCCGCCATCAAGATCGCAGCAAATACAGCCGATCGAACAGCAGGTATGACCTGCGCGGGTCCTCTGTGCACAGCATCTTCATGAAGTGTAACATCCACAAGTTTTACTTTAATGCCTTCACAGGGCTCCCTAGTGAGTGGTCCCGTTCTTGTCGCTTCGTGGAATCCTTCGATAATCAATTCCATTGTTTCGCGTAAATATTGAATACCTTTCGTCGCATCTATGAGCGCATTGGAACCAAAAATATCAACGATTTTTTTAGCCTCTTCTTTATCCATTCCCGCTTCTACAAGCATCGCTCGCCGTTCCGTTTCGGGCATATTCATGGTTAACGTGCCATCTTTTATGAGAGCGACTATATCGTCAGGCAAACGCTCAACTTCAAAGTAAAAACGGTTATGGCGGTTTGGAGACTTTCCTTCTACCGGTCCAGCGTGACCTCGCACTGTTTCACGGTATATTACTATCGGCTCGGAAGTAGTTATTTCAACATTTTTGTCTCTTTCTATTTTATGCGCTATGATCTCTAGGTGAAGCTCTCCCATCCCAGATATGAGGTGTTCTCCGGTTTCTTCATTAATAGAAATCCTTAGTGTAGGATCTTCCTTTGATACTTGTCGCAAAACTTCAACTAGCTTTGGGAGGTCTTTCATGTTCTTCGCTTCAATCGCTACAGTGACGACAGGCTCACTTGAGTGTTTAATGCTCTCAAAAGGAACCATTCCCTTTATCGATGAAACTGTAGAACCAACGACCGCATCCCTAAGTCCGGTGACTGCCGAAATATTTCCTGCTGGAATTTTTTCGACTTCAAGCCGCTCAGCCCCCATAAATATGCCGACCTGCTGTATACGATTTTTATTAGGCATGCCTGAAATGACTAGTTCTAGGCCTCTCTCGAGGGTACCTGAAAACAGACGCCCTGTAGCAATTTCACCCGCATGAGGGTCTACGGTTATATCTGTAACCATCAATGCAACTGGACCATGCTGATCACAAGTAAGCATAGCTTTCCCCTCGGCGGATTCCTTATCGCCGTGCCATATAACGGGAACTCGATCCATCTGAGCCTGTAACGGATTTGGTAAATGCGATACAACCATATTCAACACAATTTCGTGCAGCGGACTCAGATTTGCGAGCTCCTTCTGGTTATTTTGAGCACAATACTCATAAACATCTTTGAACGTTATTTTGGTCTTTTGCATTTGGGGCACGCTTAGAGCCCAGTTATAAAGAGCGGAGCCAAACGCCACCGAACCGTCATCAACCTTGGCTTTCCATCCTTCATTATATTTTGTCTCGTTCATCCCTTGTATCAACTTGTTAACATGGTTGATCAAATTGATGAACTTACCCATCATTGCTTGAGGGTCAAGCTTCAGCTCATTAACGAGCCGATCTACTTTATTTATAAATAGAATCGGTTTGACATTCTCTTTTAGAGCTTGTCGTAATACTGTCTCTGTTTGCGGCATCGTACCTTCAACAGCATCGACCACAACAACAGCTCCATCGACTGCCCTCATTGCTCTGGTAACATCCCCGCCGAAGTCAACATGGCCAGGAGTATCGATGAGATTTATCAAGTACTCTTCTCCCTCAAACTCGTGAACCATTGAAACATTTGCGGCATTAATCGTGATTCCTCTTGCTTGTTCTTCTTCATCGAAATCCATAAACAGTTGAGTGCCTGCAAGTTCTTTAGAGATCATGCCAGCACCTGCAAGGAGATTATCCGTAAGTGTAGTCTTACCGTGATCAATATGAGCGACTATTCCTATATTCCTGATATTTTCGGGTACGTCCATCAGCGTTTTGACACGCTCAACCATTTTTTTCCTTCGGCCCATTTATTATCAACTGTAGCCCTATCTTGCTGCCTTTGCGATGCGTTCCTTTTCTTCTTTCTTGCTAACTGAGAAACTTCTCACGTCATTCTTTGATGCTGCTATTATCTCTGAAGCAAGACAATCTTCAATAGTCCTTTTGCTCTTAAAGGATGCTCTTTGAGATCCCTGCGCTATGTACATTAACGCCAAATCAACACGTCTTTGTGAAGCAGTATCGACTGCCTTGGGGACTGAGATCCCACCATACTTTAACCTAACGGTCTCCTCACGTGGTCCGGCATTTTCTATAGCTTTTATGAGAAGTTGGGCTGGATTATCGCCGGTACGTTTATTAATTATTTTAAATGCTGTTTTAACTATGTTATAAATTTTGAGCTTTTTGCCGGTGTTATTTGCTCCACGCATCATTTTGTTTATGAGACGCTCAATAATTGAGAGATCTGATTTATTAAATTGCTGGTGCGCATGCTTTCCGCCAGTATTCACTGCTGGTATATCAAACCGAATATACTTCTTCACACCAGGATCTTCAACTTCTATACTCGAAAGATCCCATTCGCCAA
>DASPRZ010000092.1:0-2793 GCA_035624185.1 Candidatus Acidiferrales bacterium | reverse complement strand
ATGGCGTCGAGAGGCACAGAGACACACCAGATAATAATGAAGATGTAAATTAGGATGAGGTACGCCTTGTCCCAGGTGGGCTCATTGGACTTGAATCCCGCGCGCTCTTCTATTAATCCGGGGTTGTGCCTGAGCATCCACCGGGAAAGGCCAGAAAAGAAGCCATAGAACAAAAGCAGGTAGACCCATCCGTAGAGCCAAAACACGGTGCCAGCTGCAAGAAATAATACTAGGCCGAGAACGAGGATGAAAACCAGCGGCTGAACTATGCCTATTATTGGCATTTTTGTATTAGTATTGACGGCGCCCATATACACCACACGCTCAACGTGTTGTTTAATGGACGCACATTTATAGCTTACTAGAGAATTTCAGCGAAAAGGAGTAAGGGTGTCTGCGCTTTAAAATTAGTCTCTCGATTGTTGCAGTCGACTATAGCAATCTATCTCATTTTATCTCATGTAATCCCATGAAAAGACAAGGGACCTAAATACAGCTTATTCATTTCGTGAAAACTAATACGAAATGGCATCGATCTCCGAAGACTGCAACAATTGTTAGGGCATTCAAACATTCAGACGACGACGATCTATTTACAGTTTCGAGATCAGGCTCTGCGAGAGGTGTATCATAAAGTAGAATTTTGGAGTAGTTAAATTTACAATGTGAATGTGAACGCTTATTTTAATCCTTTTTATGACCGCATAAACTTAGCTTTTGTCTTAAAATACGCGTGAGCATGGATGACCGCTCGCATAACAGTAGTTATCGGCCACTTAATTGAAAGACAGTCGGTGTAACTAGGTTTAGTCACAGGAACCTTTATTAAAAAAAGCGCATGTCTATGTGTTTTAAAAAAATGGTGGCTGCCGTGTCGCTGCCATCTACCGAAAGGAGGTAAGACAGATGACAAAATTCCTAGTCCTGTGGAGCCGAAACATGCTCGCTCCTTGGCCTGCTGACCGCAGAGAAATAGCAGAGAACGTTGAGGCTATGTTCGAAGCGATAGAGCGCTACATGGACATCCACATGGTAACGGAGAACGGCTTCTTTATAGACGGCGACTCTGGCTATTTCATCTTTGAGGGGACATCTGAGGATATCTTCAAAATTACCAGCTTGTTTGGTCCCTTCATACGGTTTGACATAAAAGAGATGATTCCCTACGGGGTGGGGAAGGATACTATAGTGGAAAGTTTACACATGAAAACGTTAGCGCGATAGAAGTCAGCCCCCCATAGCGGAGAAGCGACTCGCTTACGTTAAACAAGCTGAATTTGCGGTATAGTAGTATCTTCCGGGCATAACAACAACGTAAAACTAAGGCTTTATGAGATCCCTAAATTAGGGAGATATTGTTATATCTACACAGACTAAGCATCACGTGGCAATGTTTTGCATGTGCTACGCACCTTCTCCCTTATCTTACCATATATATAAAGATGCGCAGCTGGAGTAAATCCTATGTCACTAGAAGAGAATAAGGCGTTTGTTCGGAGGTTTGTTGAAGAAGTACTTAATAGGGGGAAATTAGATCTCATCCCTGTATTTGTCGCCGTCGATTGTGTCGAACATATTCCCATTATCGGGCAAGGAGCCGGATGCGAGGGCATGAAGCAGGCATACGCCACTTTACTCGGGGCCTTCCCCAATCTACATTATACCATCGAGGACATGGTTGCCGAAGGGGATAAAGTAGCGTGGCGATGGACGATGCGTGGCACGCACAAAGGCGTGTACTTGGGACTCCCGCCGACGGAGCGGGAAGTAGTCGCCCATGGAGCAAGCTTTGAACGTATTGCCGGCGACAAGATTATAGAACGCTGGGCGATTATGCCCGAGGCTGAGGTGTTGCGGCAGATTGGTGCATTTCATTAGTACTAAGCACGCAATGAGGGGAAACACATCAACGGCCCTTCCGGGAGGGCAACTGGCGAAAGGTTGACGATTACTGGGCAAAGGGGTTATCGTGGTCGGTCGTTTTTATAGATGATGGAATGGACATTCCCTACGCCACGCTGCATGCGGCAAAGGCGCGGAGAGCGGAGAAAGCGAATTGAAGTTTTAGAGACCTCAATAATATCTGCGCTACGCGTCCAGGCATGTTTTCATGCCTTACCCCTCCGAGTTATGCATGTGGTTTTCCCCTAGCACATCTGACTCGGCAATCTGGCATCCGGGGCTGCCATAGTCGTAAATGGGCCGATTAGCTGGATCATATTCCTGACATTGATATCATTTTACATGCTCTGCAATGTCACTGCTGCCTCTATGTATCGGCACGGATAATGGGCATAAGCTATATCATGCCAACTTACTAAACGTACCAAATGTCAAGTTGTAATTACAATGCACTGAATGGAGCTGAAATCCGATTAAACAATATAAAAGGGGATACACATGCAACAGGACAAAGTAAAGGTTAAGTTAAGCGGCGTAGCGGCGACGATGTTGTTTCCATTATGGGGCCGGGCACAGGTGAGCAAGGAGTACAGCTCACTATTTTACGATGCTAAAGCCGTTGAACTCGTCGAACGAATTGACTATGACTTTTTAACAAGCGATATGTCGTTCGCAGGTATACTGCTTGATATCATTGGTAAAGCCAATCTGCTGCCAATGTTCGGCCTGGCTGCACTAATGGCAAAGCAGTTCGACGATAAGATAAAAGCGTATATCACCGAGCACCCTCATGCATCAGTGGTAAATCTCGGTGCGGGGCTTGACGCAACCTTTTACCGCGTCGATAACGGGTTGATCCGCTGGTATGACCTCGACCTCCCCGATGCAATT
>DASPRZ010000061.1:0-4280 GCA_035624185.1 Candidatus Acidiferrales bacterium | reverse complement strand
ATACAAGAAGAGACGACTAAAGAAAAAGGATTAAAAACTTCATGATGGGAAAATAACTGATTGTTGCTATACAGTTGCGCTAAAACAGTGTATAACGGATCATTCTTTCCATCATTTTTTAAATTCAGTTTTAAAATGCAGTATAGGAGAGATGGCGTTACGCTCGTAATCGCTCTATTTCTGAATCTTATCTACAATATGTCGCAGTAATCTCACATCTTCCGAATTAAATGGCATGCCAGAATAATAGCATTTACGCCTTTTCTTTTCGAGTAAAACATTTTTTGTTGTGGTGGAAGTTCTTCAGCGATTATCAGCCGAAAAATTCATGCTACGTCTCAAATTTATACTATTTTGTTAGATTTTAACTTATTACAATTTTGACACAACAATTGAATATTTTCTACCGTATTGCCACCGCCCCTTGATACAGGAATAATGTGATCATATTGTAAGCCTTTGGTAGCACCACATATAACGCATCGCCCAGCGTCACGATGATAAACTTTCTTTCGCACTTCAGAAGAGACATATCGGTATGGATTTATTGGGACATGATTTGTTTGTTTATGGGTTTTTACTAAGATGTAAACAATGCAAATTATGAATAAGATAACATAAAATGGCCACAACCAGGGTGACAAGAATAATAAAATAACTGCGATCAATATTTTTGCTTTGATGCTCCATCTTCTTTTTTTCATAACAACCAAGTCAATCTGAATTATCAAAGATTAAAATTAGTCTCAAGTCCTTTTATTCTTTTTTATCGTGAAATCTGCGCACATATACTCTTATGAGTTAAGCAAAATAACCTGAGACGAACAAAGTAATTTGTGACACGTTTGGTTCCTATCAAATAAACTAGATGACTGCGGTTATTATTAGAACATTTTAAGTTGCATCGTGCATAAGTCTGATATTTGTAACTGCAGTCGAAACAGTTTATTACTCGTTTAGTTAATTCTGAATCAAAAGCGATAAAGCCAAAATAGAAACCCAGCAAGTCTGAATTGCAACCAAACCGATCTGGTCTACTCTATTTAGTTCTTCCGAAATTTAACCTAAACATTTCATATCAGTTTTAGTTTAACTCATAGGGTATTCACTATATCTATACGATCCGACCTGAATATGAGAGAAGATATTTGAAGAGGGATGCGATGTAGTAAAAGAACATAAGTCTATAATGTTACAACCTCTGCTTAGCTCACATTCGATCAGATCAATTCAACTGGGGCGACTTAATAATGTCATTGGATAAATATACAGTTCTTGATTTTTTCGATACTCTGAGTGACGACCCGCAAAGATAATAATTGCTATCACAAAATCTAACAACAGTGTAATTAAGCTGTTGAGCTACTAAGCTAATTATAAATTTTTTAAGTTGTAACTGATTTGCCTAGTGTATCCTGAAGTTGGGGTAAAACCTAGAACAGATCATAGTTAGCTAATTTTCATTCATTGATGGAATCTCAAACATTTATGGTTTAACAATTTAAGCCCGTAAAGCACAAATTTGGACTTAAAATGCTAATTAAAATCTGTGATTGAAGGCAATTTGTTTAAACGTTTAATTTAAAGAGTAGAAGCGTGCGGATAAGATGATCAACTTACCATAAAAACTGTAGACGGTTATTACAAAAAAATTTTGTTGAATGCCTATTTAAAAAAGAGCCACTAATATTTTCTTCTACACAGTTCTCATGTGTTCATAGCAATGTCGTTTCAGTTTATTTCCTATTAGATAAATGGTACTAAGTTGTTGTTTACTAGAATCCGAACTGATGGCAACAGGGAGTGAACGAATGATTCATGAAGGAATAAAACCTTGGAACAAATTGCCTAGTGAAACTGATGAAGCGTACAGCGCTTTTTGCTTGTATCTAAACATGGGGGAAAAACGTTCAATGGCCGCACTTGTGACAACGATCGATAAAACTTTATCTATAGAACAGTTAAATTCGTGGGCTAATACGTTTTTGTGGACTAAACGCGTCAGACTATGTGAAGGATTTATTCAAGACCAGCTGTTGAACAACAGTACACGATTATCAGGCGATACCATAACTCAACACAAAATAGAATTGACCACAAGCACGTCAAATATCTCTAAACAACTTAAAGCAAAATATTTCCCTGTAAAAGGAAAAGCAAAACACAGCGCTCACTAGTTAGTCTTACGTTGAGCATCACTCTGAATCGCTAATACACCAAAGTACACTAAATATCATTAAGTGTCAATTGTAAGTATATATATATCAGGGTTCTACTTCTGTAAAGGTTTAACAGCCCATTCTAGGATATATTTCAATTCCTTTCTGCATATGTTATTGTAACGGGTGAGATCAAGCGTTTCCCATATTTCATCATCCATACAAGGGAATGCGTATATAGGTGGTGGGTACGTGTCCACGCCCTCGGGATCTTTCCATTTATAGTCTATTTCTAATACTGTGATCTTCCCGTTCGTAGGGCAAGCTTTGCACATCGGGATCGTTTTTGCCAATCTTTCCACTTGCCTTTTCTCTTTTAACTCCTGTTCGATTTTTTTTTCTTTCATGTGGGGACTCCAGAGCACGATGGTAATACATATGCAGCGTTGAGAAGATATATTATAATTTGCGATTCTGTGCAGTGAAACATTAAAGCAAGATTGTTATCTTCATATGTCATCAATATCTATGAATAAGATCCATAATTGACAAAATGTTGTTGAAACATTTTATTACAATGAGAGCTTCTCCAAAAAATAGATTGATCAGCCATGGAAAGATCCTAAAGTGAATGTAAAGAAACTCCTCGGCCAATGTGGGCTCTGGTAAGAGATTATACGCGCAAACAAATGCTATAAAGTTACATTTTAATAAAACGTGAATATTGTCAAGAAAAGCGGTGATAGGTGATACGCCGTTTCAAATTAGAGATGATTAGATTATCTTTACGTGAATTGCTAAAGGGGAAAGACCTAAAGGTAAATCTGTTTAGGGGTTAGTGCAATACATTTTTGGGTGTTATATGCCGTCTAGCAGACAAGAACTTAAGCAAATCAATTCAAATGCACTAGTGAGGTGGTTGGGAACCGCCCAGACTGAAAAATTTGTAATCAGATGTGACGTATAAATGCTTGACCTTACTCAAATCCCCTCGCGTGGCAACGACTTCACCTACAAAAACGGTATGATCTCCTGTTTCAAATTGCCCGATAACCTTACATTCAAAAGCAACTGTAACGCCATCGATAGTAGGCACTTTTACTGCAATAGAATCGATAAGAGAAAGACCTGCATCTTTGATTTTGTCAGTATCTCTGCCAGACTTCGACCCGCAAATCCACGCGCCATCTGTTTGATCCTCATTTGGATAATTCACTACAAATTCTTTATGAAGGCGTATACCTTCATGCGAATAGCGCGTATGATCGATAGAGATCATCAACAAAAAGGGATTAAACGATGTACGCGTAACCCAAGAAACGCCGAGGGCATTTGGCTTTCCATTTTTATCAACTGATGTTACCAAAGTATAGATCATCGGCGCGGAAAGTGCGAAAGCTTCATCTTGAGGTATAATTTCCATTTTTGTTGTCTCCGTGTGATTAAGGACATTAGTACTAACAAAAGTGATGTAGTATAAATGATTCGACGTATAAATATCAAGTCCATCAAGTTGCAACTTCTATGTTATTATGCGCGGACTTTAAAATGAAAGTAAGCAATAATTTGTAGCAAATTGTTTTATATAACAACCGTTTTTTAATGCTGCTTTTAGGCCGTAATGATGTTTAATATGCAAAATCGAACACTCAGGCATTAGTTCATTGCAGACACTTTTGAATGCGTACAATGGCTTCAGCTTAAATCATTTCAATATCGGACTAAGGTAAAAGCTATTCTCTATGCGACTAACCAGAATAGGAGAGAGAGAATTTTAAACTGCTCGAAATATACACGATCTAAAAATATAGTGTAGAGGTCTTTGTACGATTTTTTCAAATCCGCAAACGATGGGTTCGTTTAGCAAGGGAAAATCGTATAAATCAGATACGTGGGGTTGCTTTTCATCACAATGCAGAAAAACAAAAAAAGAGACGTGCAGTAATTTGAACAATCTAGAATCTCACACAATAAGCTACCTCTTTCCCGCCCAATTTTGAGAGAGAACCACTTCCACGTCAAGAGGGACGTGCCGTAAAAACCGTCTTCCTGCCTCTTTCATGGTGTTTTCGACGATCTCCGCCGCCTCTTCAGCCTGCGCCTTCGGCGCTTCCACCAGCA
>DASPRZ010000058.1:0-51281 GCA_035624185.1 Candidatus Acidiferrales bacterium | reverse complement strand
CGATGACTTAGCGAAGATCTACGAAGGGCCATCGTGGGCTGGCATCTACGATGCGTTTAACGCTGAGCTCGGTCTCCCCTCGTATTAGGATATGCAGAAAATGATTACGGAGATGGTGGATGCTTGGGGGCGTGTAGGACTGGACGTGGCCTGCGGAACGGGAGCCCTCGCACGATCCGTAGCGGAGAAGATGCCCCGTATCTATGGAATCGACATCTCCATGGGAATGCTGGATAAGGCGACCGAATGCACACGAGAGAAAGGTATAGAAAACGTCTGTTTTGCCCGCGCGAATGTGGAGAGACTTCCCTTTCCAGATGGCGCATTTGATTGGGTTACCTGTACCGGAGCGCTCCACACATTTCCCGACACTGGAAGGGCATCGAGCGAGATGGCGAGGGTCATGAAGACGGGTGCTCGGTTGGCAGTGCTGACATTTTTAAAGCAAGCTCTCCCCACTATTAAGATGATTTTAGAGCGTCTGGAAGCCAGTAAATACTTCGAGGAGGGGGCACTAGAGGCGATGCACCTTTTCGATGTAGAGGAACTTGAGAGTTGCCTCTCACAGACAGGGTTCAAAGGGTTTGCGTATGATATTTACGGGCCTGCCATACTGTTCCACGCAGAGAAGGGTTAACTTAGGTATTTACTAGCCGGAGGATACATGAAATGAACCCCGAAGAGATCGTCAAGAAATTTTTTGATCGTTGGAATGCATATGATGTCGACGGTGCCGTTGCACTGCTCGACTCGGAGGTTGTGGCCTCTAACCCGTTTGCTTTGCAACGGAAAATTGGAAAAGAAGGTGTTCGGAAAGGAATAGAGGCGTATAATAAGGCATTCCCAGACCTGAAGATGGAAATTACAATGATCGTTGCCCACGGTGGTATAGTAGCGCTAGAAGAGGTTGAGACCGCTACGTTCAAAGGTCCTTTTGAAGTGGCAACGGTCACCATACCTCCTACGAACAGATCATACGAGCTACGCGTCGCCTGCTTCTTTCGGGTCAATGTCGAGGGTTTGATAGCAGAAATGAGAAATTATTGGGATACAAGAGTGTTCTTTGAGCAACTCGGAATAGACCCCGAATCCTTCTCCAAAGTTATAATATCAATGTGACGACGCTGGTTGGCTGCTTGTTCTCGCATAGTGATGTAAAAACTCCTGTAACTTTAAAATGAGAGGAGAAGCATATGAGTCAAAGGCTTGACTATATGCATAACTCAGTGGAGCAAGACAAGAAAACAAGCTCGGAAGCATAACACAAAAAGGACAATTATTGCCTTTTTTGACAGCTATTTAACAACCTGAATTAAATAAAAATAAACTAGACATATTCATTTCGTAAAAAAGCACTTTTTTCCTGAAATCACCTATTTTTTGGGCTTCGTTATGTCCCATAAGTTATGTTTTGGGACATGAGCTTCTAAGTAGATTTAATCGACATTATATCATCTACATCGAGCAAAAAGCTATCGTTGTCGGCCATTTCGATTTCAAGGGTGATGTGCTAAAACATCCCCTACAACACGCTGCTTGCAGCGAAGGCGCGTAGGGCGGGAGAGAGTTGAAAGTTAATATAGCTCAGTACGATCTATGCGATGCGTGTCTGCTGTAGGGCCTAGGCTTGCGGCATAGACAAAGCATGGCAGATGTGTACGCAACAAGCACTGTTACGACTAACAAATGCACTGCAATAATAACAACTACTACTTTTTTAATGACTAACGCTATCATAACAGCTGCTATGATGGGTGAAATCGTTTTTTTCATTTATTTTACCACCTGTTCGAACGTATTGATTAGCCGGAAGACATAATTCTCAATAGTCAGGTAATTTGTATGTTTAGACCCATTCATAACCTTCTGCCACAAAATACATGCTAATTCCACGCATTTTTCGTGAAATCAGGGTGCGTATTACGTTTTTCCAATAAAGGTAGCAACGCTGTCATTCGCATTTTTAAAAACCGCCACCCAAACTGGGAAATGCTTGATTTCGCACTTTCCACGTAAGGTGTGCATTTCAGGAAAGCGACGGTTGCTGTCTCACATAATGAATAAATCACAAAAACACGGGATGAGAGAAAAGACACCAGCCGTTCCCAGAGAACAACTGGCGAGAGGTTGAAGAATACCAGGCAAATGGGGGTCGTGGTCGGCCGCTTCGATTTCACGGGTGGTTGAATGGACATCCCCTACAACACGCTGCTTGCGATAAAGGCACGAAGGACGGAAGGTCGGAAGCCGCAGTGCTAGCATAGCGAGACAGACATATCGGGCTGCCGTTAACGCCAGTATTGATATAGGAATATTGGAAAGCAGCCCTAAGTTGTCGAGCCTGTTAAGATGTTAAACAATGAAGCGTTAGACAATGTAGCGAATATCAGCGACGGTATGGAAAGTAGCGCTCCAAGAATCGATGACGGTATAGAAAATAGTGTTCCAACAACCGATCCGAAAAGTTCTAGCATTAATATTCACCTCCTTTTCATTGTTATCAGATTCACTTGCAATATGTCATCAAACGCTGATGAAAGGTAAATAATTACAAAAACTCTTTGTATATTAATTCTTTCTGTTACAGCCGGAATAAGTTTACGAAGTACGACTGTGCGCGACAGCTATCAAATCTTTATATTATACGCATACACTCTTAAACAGTTAAACGCCCTCCGAGTGCTATGGTGGAGCTGGATTCGCGTGAGCGAACTTTTCAGTGTTTAACTGAAGGATATTAAGTAGGACAGCTGGGCGGCTAACATCTTCAATTGATTTTATTCCTCGATCCAATCACAAGTCTGCTGGGTCTTGGCATCGCATCAAACTCGCAAATGAATAATACTAGACTCTCCCCTCTGGTCATTGTAATCCATGAATCTTCGTGTCTCTTCGCTCACTAAGTTTCGTGAAATGTTTTTGAACATCGGGAACTGGTCTATTACGGTAATTCGGCTGTCCCACTTTGCGATTTCGTTTATATCTTTAGGCACCCACGTACCAGCCTTCCCACGGAAGGTTCTCATAAGGTCATGCAATGCCTCCGTCTTTTCTGTATCGCTGAGCTGATCCCACCACACTTCGAGATCGGACCACGCCTTACCTTTCGGCTTTGTCGGAGTCTGAAGCGTTGCTATCATATGATACAACTTATCTTTCTGGTTCTGTGGCGCCTTCTCCCACCAGCTCTTCATCGCCTCCATCCACGCTGCTCTCATCGCGTCTCGCTGTTCAGGTGGAACCCTGTCCATCCACGTTCTAAAACTACCATCTGATCTAGATATAGCATCAAACACAATTTCACCATCAGGGAAGTTGTCTGCGAGCATCGAAAAGAACTGTTTCACCTGCACATCCTCAAAGGAATGTAGCACTCTATTCACACCGCCGGCTATAATGAATACTCCGTGTTCAGTATGTTTAACGTCGTTGCACCAGCTCGGGTCGATGAGGGATTTTGCGATGTACATTACCCTGTCAGGTTCCGGAAGCAGCTGTTTCCTGATGTCGATGACCGAAGGGAGATCGAGGTCGTACCAGTGGATCGTTCCGTTATCAACCCGGTAGAAGGTCGTGTCAAGCCCCGCAGCAATGTTGATGATGGATGCATGGGGGTGCTCTGCAATATACGCTTTTGCCTTTTCGTCAAACTGCTTTGCTCGTAGCGTGAATAAACCAAATTCTGGTTGAGTGATATTACGAGAAATATTAGACATTATATCTTCAAACGGCACATCATTCGATGAGAAGTCATAGTCAATTCGTTCGACGAGTTCTATAGCTTTCTCGTCATAAAATAACGAGCTGTACTCCCTGCTCACTTGTGCTCGGCCCCATAAGCACATCAACATCGACACTGATGTACCGCTTAATTCAACCTTTACTTTATCCTGTTGCATGTCTGCCACTGATCCTATAGATTAATTGCATATTTTAACTTTTTTTGGTGCGGTGCATTCGGTGATTGCACTTTACTTTAGTATGCTTAGTATGTTGAGCATAATATTATATAACTTGCGCTCACCAAAGAAATGAGGAACGGCATGTGTGACACACTACAGCTCCCATGGTAATCACAGATCTCATAATCGGCCAGAAAAATCGATTCGTTGATATATCGAGCCGTTAAGGTTCAGTTTATAGAATAGCCGACATTACTTGATTAAAAACATCAAACACCTATTTTATATTTTCGACAGAGCTATGCCTTTCGAATAGACCTTCTGAATTGATCCTCATCGGGCTCTATCTTTGCATCACGTAAGACTTTTTCAACGATTGTAATAACAAGACGGGAGTCACTCCTCCTCGAGCACAGTAACCCCGATAGGACGCCGAACTATCTAAGATTTAAAACCGTGGATCTATGGAGATTATGATAAAATTTAATTATAGGACTGGTAACATAAAATGAAGAAAGGTTTATGCTAGCTGCCACACTTTTAATCGTTTTTAAAAATTTCGGTTAACGGAACGACTCTGTCTTTATACAACAAACATGAACACGCACATCGTCGACGAGAAGATATTGTATGACATACTAGGAGAAATGGAGTATAGAAAAAGGGGTACAACCAATGATTATTGTAGCATCAGACGTGCATCTAGGGTATGATAAGTGCAATTATAAGGCATTCTCGTCTTTTTTAAATAAATGCAATTCTTCCAGCATCGATCATTTAGTCCTATTAGGGGATCTCTTTGACTTCTGGAGATGTAACAATGCCCACATAGTCATGGCTGAAAGGTATACTGAGATTTTTAATATGCTAGGCAATTTGGCGATAAAAAACGTTCACTACATTGTAGGAAACCATGACTATTACATGCTGAGATTGAACGAACGATATAAGAAAGAGTATGGCGCAACTATTCTTCCCTTCACGATCAGACCTTCGCTACGACTGCCTGATAGTGGGAACATGTTCTACTTCATCCACGGATATGAACTAGAAGTGTTATTGAATCTTAAACCATTAGATATAGAACATTACGAAACTCTCAGCGATCATATGTGTTTTGGTGGGGATGTAATAGGTGGAGTCGCCAGCAATATGTGGGATATAATCCAGAAACTTGGCGCAAAGAGGAAATTTATAGACTTGAATAAAGTCCCACATGAACGAAAAACAATTGACAATATAGAGGAACTTGCCAAGTCGAAAGGAGTTTACATGTTACTAGGGATGAAACCTGATGAAAAGCTTATTTTCGGTCATACCCATAAGCCCTTTATAAATGATAGTAGAACGGTCGCAAATACAGGATCATGGGTCAACGAAGCTGCAAACGAGCAATGCCAAAACACCTATGTGAAGATCAGTAATGGGCAGATAGAACTTAAAAGATTCGATGAAAACAGGTTCCTATAATTATGCATTATGCGATGCGTTAAGGTTACCAGAAGCAAGGGTAAAACGAAGTATTTGGACTAGACTATGATGAGGAATAGATAAGGTTACAACGTGACATTGTCAAGCGGTTTGGCGCTCTCGCCGGAATCAACATACATCCACACACTTTAAACATAGCTTCACTATCCGCCTTATCAGATCCGGTCGCGATTTTAGACGACTGGAACAATTTCTTGGCCATTCAAATTTGTTATGATGCATCTCAAACGTTTTGTATCAAAGTTACGTAATAATATTTTTTCACACTACGCAGAATAAAATAACAATAAGTTTAATGCTCTAAACAAACTATTTAGTGTCTTTAAAATGCGGTGACAACATGAGAAAATGTAGCACGTTCTTACTGGCGGCCACTATTGTATTAACATCAGTATTTAGAGCAGGGTGTATCTCATCAAGTAATCAAAATGGGACTATCCCTATACCGCCCTCAAATCAAACACTCAAAGCTATGGTAGAAAAGCTACATAACAGGGATTCTGAGACAATGACTATAAACGCATGGAAAGTCACTTGGATTAACGCTTATAAAGTAAGAATAACTTTCACTGCAGAAAACGCTACTGAGCACGTAAGTGCTAACGAAACAATAAGTCTATTTAGCACCACCGACAATGCTACTAATTATCTAAATAGTCAAGTAGACGGTTATCAATTAGAATCAATGTCACCTCCAAACGATAGCGCATACGCCAGAACAATTGGGCATAACCCATCTATATATGAATATTGGACAAAGATTAATGAAGAGTCGGCCTTTTCAGATACGGGTTACATCCTGCAGGGCTATTCATATACGGGTTATATCCTGCAAGCAGATAATTTTGTAATGAGCGGCGATGTCATATCTCGTTCAATCAGTTAAAACCACACTTCTAAAATAATACAGGGTTATGAATATGGCTATTAAAAAGATAATGATAGGTTTGCTGATTGCAGGGATCTTAACTGTCTCCATGCCGAATGTTGTCGTAGCAACGACAGGCAACTATTCGGCCACGTTTTACAGCAACGCCCGCCACATCGGTGACCGCATACCGATGGCAAGGAGCAGCACTTCAAATGGCACATCAAATTGGAACTATGGGACTGAAGGCAATTTCGCTTCTTTCGCCACCCCAAATGGAATCGTCTACATAGGGAGTGATGATCATAACGTCTATGCTCTCAATGCGAATACTGGGGCGAAAATATGGAACTACACGACCGGAGACGTTGTAGACTCCTCTCCCGCCGTCGCCAATGGGATCGTCTACGTAGGGAGCTATGACCACAACGTCTATGCTCTCAATGGGAGTACCGGGACAAAAGTGTGGGGCTATACGACCGGAAGCCATGAGCGCTCATCCCCCAGCGTCGCTAACGGAATTGTCTACATAGGGAGCTGTGACCATAACGTCTATGCTCTCAATGCGAATACTGGGGCGAAAATATGGAACTACACGACCGGAGACATGGTGCATCGTTCCTCCCCAGTCGTGGCCAATGGGATCGTCTACGTAGGGAGTTATGACCACAACGTCTATGCTCTCAATGGGAGTACCGGGACAAAAGTGTGGAGTTACACGACCGGAGACAATGTGGGGTCTATTCCTGCCGTCGTCAACGGAATCGTCTACGTAGGGAGCTGGGATCGTAACGTCTATGCTCTCAATGCGAATACTGGGGCGAAAATATGGAACTACACGACCGGAGACGTTGTAGACTCCTCTCCCGCCGTCGCCAATGGGATCGTATACGTAGGGAGCTGGGATCGTAACGTTTATGCCCTTAACGCGAGTACCGGGACTAAAGTGTGGAGCTTCATAACTGGAAATGCTGTAGAGTCTTCTCCCATCGTCGTCAACGGAATCGTCTACATAGGGAGCTTTGATCATAACGTCTATGCTCTCAATGCGAATGCTGGGGCGAAAATATGGAACTACACGACCGGAGACGTTGTGGAATCATCCCCCACCATCGCCAACGGAATCGTCTACGTAGGGAGCTGGGATCATAACGTCTATGCTCTCAATGGGAGTACCGGGACAAAAGTGTGGGGCTACGAGACAGGAGACGCTGTGTGGTCTTCTCCTACTGTCACCTTCGGCATTGGGTAGATTCGAAAGAAATGCCTGTGTCTTAATAACATTGACGGATGTCTGGCTTTCAATCTCCCTTGATTGCTGAGGCGTGGATATTTGTAGCGCTTATGTTCATTGATATTGGTTGCTGCTATATCGAATACGCTGGTGCAACGGTTACAACTGTTATCGGGGCATGCTGACATACAAGTGACAGCGGTTCCCCTTCATTTTATGATCTTGACTGCTATCGGGCTTAGCTGGGCCTTGTGAGGTAGATATGCAGACCGAGGATAAGACTTACTGTCCATACTCCGAGTGCCAGCCACATCACCGCCGCCCGATTACGTGGCATTTTCACTCGGTTCCTGATGCCGAGACTGATCTAAACCCATAACCCAATGAGTATGAGTCCGAACGAGTGGTGTATAAGCTCCTCGGGATAGAAAAACGGTTGATACGGCACGTTTGCAATGGTGCCCACCAGTGATGGGAGCATTACCAAAAGGATAGCTGCAATCTGTACCCATACTGCGGCATTCATAATAGTACAATGTGTAGCAACCGTAATCGTCTTTCTTCGTGCCAGAAATACCGAACCGAAAACCGCTATTATAAGAACTATTTGAACGAAAAGATTCATCGTCATCGAGTTCAGTGCAATGGTTGTTAATTAATCACCTCCTGTTGTTGGCTCAAGTCCCATTATACATTATATAAGTTTAACTCTTTGAGGCAAGCGGAATAACGGTGAGATCTGAGGAGTCAAAGCAGAGGGAGGGGACAACGTAGTACTTTGCACTGCATTCCCATGTGGAATAGCGCAGCTCCGCAGTTTATAATCAATTAAAATAATAATACGATTGTTATACTCGACTATAACAACTATGCACGATTTCTATCTCGTGTATCTCAGCCTTATAAAAGAACGTTAAACTAGCCGTGTTCATTTCGCAAAAAAATGGCTGTTTTACGAAGCTTAGTATGTTATAGTGGAGCAACGTGCTGCAACATAACTATGGTTTGTCTCATGAAGAGTGTGTAGACGAACTAAAATCTGCCGCGGTCGCACTTTTTAACAAAATTACGAAAATGAACCGAAACCGCCGAAAATAAAGCGAATAACATTTACACTTGTCTTTTTCACTGTGACACCGTTTAAAAAAAATGAACTGTTGGTGGTAGGACATGGTTACGAACCAAATATTAACGCCCTACTATCAACGAAAACGGTTGTGTATAATATGGACACGGATATGAAACTGAAGTTGATATGTTTTTCGCTCGTAGCGATGATGTCGCTCCCTATGATATGTGTGGTCACCGCTAACACATTTCCATCAACGCTATCGCAACAAAACGAAACAGTGAATGTGACTATCCAAAACTTCGCCTATACGCCATCTAATATAACCATTACGAATGGGACAATGGTCCTATGGACGAACAAAGAATTCTTAATCTCGCACTCCGTGGTCTCAGACAAGAAAATTATTAATCCGGATTCGGGGACGCGCAGCCCAATGTTTGATTCGGGGAGTTTAAGCCCTGGAGCCTCGTTCTCATTCCGGTTTAATACCACAGGGACGTTTACTTATTACTGCCGTGAGCACCCATTTATGCGCGGCACTGTCATTGTAACATAGTCATGCGCGAGTTTCACATGAGATATGATACTGTGACAAGATAAACCCATTCCAAATAAATAACATAGTCAAAACCATGATATTTTATTGCATCTCTAAATCTGACACCGCTACGCCATCTAATTTCCGAAATGAGAGTATGATATTATTCCGTCGCAGCAAGTTTCTTTCTTTTAAACCTGTCCCAAAAGCTCTTTTTCGGTGGCGGTAATAACAACGCGTTTAACCTGTTGTTCAACTAGGTTATGAATTGCTAAATAAAGACGGCCAGTGGGTTCCCGGGGTCGGTACGTAACGACGAATACAGACGGCTCTTTCACCGATAGCGGTCTTGTTGCTGGTCATAAGGACTCATGGTCATTCAGGTATGAGTTCGGTAGTGATGCGCAATACTCCCCGTGTTTTAGTAATGTGTGTAATAACAGCAAGTTAGCGGCGCAACAGTAAGTAAGAGAACTAATTTTTTATAATCATTTTTATACTTTTTATAGCTGCGAATTCAAACAAAACTTAAAAATCACGCTTGATTTAAATGAAGCATATGTGGTGAACTAAGTGAGTGACGTATTAACCATTTATTTCGTTGCACTTCTAGCCAGTTTGAATGAGTCATAAAAGCACGCGATGAGGGGAAGCAGATCAGCAGGCCATTCCGTGAGATCAACTGGCGGAAGGTTGACGAGTATCAGGCAAGAAGAGTAGTCGTGGTCTGCCGTTTCGATTTCACTGGTGATAGATTAAAATATTCCCTACAACACGCTGCGTGCGGCTAAGGAGCGGAAAGCGGAGAAAAAGAGTTGATTGTGATATTCCATTCCATTTTATTATCAATGTTCATGTAATACCTCTATAGTAACACCTCATCCAGCCAATCGAAAGCGACCTGCTGCGTGAGGCTAGGATAGTCTCGACTAACCTTCGGTCACCCAATGCTCCGGCGCCGAAGCCCGACGAGTCCGATAACTGTGAGGGCAAAAGCCACGACGGCTAGCCAGATCAAAGGCATAACTGACACCTCGCCGACGAGGACGTTCGGTACGTGTGTGAACGGCGAGATGTTCAGTGTCGACTGGTTCACCTGTAGGATCTTGCCGAGCAACTCGAGTAGTACGATCCCTAACACCGCGCCCCAGCTCACAAACGTAAACCTCGGCATCAGACCGTACAGCGCCACCGCTATCCCTACCATCACCAAGATAGCGGGCAGGTAAGCCATCGCAGCGGCCAGTACGCGCGGCAGTTCGTAACCTACGTTGCCGATGCTCAACCCGTAGGCCAATCCGGCAGGCAGGCTAAACGCCGCGAGCACGATCGCAGTGCCGACCGCAGCGAGCAACACGTAGCTGGTCGCCCACCACAGTCGGCTGACCGAGGTGGCTAACACAGGATCGAGGCGCGCCTCCATTTCCTCAGTCTGCATTTGCAGTGCTGCCATGACTGCGTAAATAGCGGCTACCTGGCAGAATAACGTCAAAAACAAAGTCAAAAAGCCGTCGCTGAGTCTCGAGCTACCCCCCATTTGGGCTAATAGGTTCTTGAGCTGTAGATTACCGGCCAGCTGATCTGAGGCGGTTTTGGCGAAACCACCAGACATGGCTCCGTACACGGCGAACCCTGCAGTCCAAGCGAGAAGTGTGCCTCGGTGCAACCGCCACGCCAGAGCCAGTGGGCTGCGCAGTCTAGGGGATGCTGCAGCCGGGCCAGGCCGTGGCCGCAGGATGCCAGCGCCCATGTCCCGCCGCGAAGATATCGCAAAGGCTGCGACCGTCAGCACAATGACTAAGCTGATGAAGAGCACAAAGATCCACCAGCGTTCGTCTGCGAAGGGTCGGATGAGGCTCATCCAACCGATTGGCGACAGCCGGGACAGCCAGTACATCCCACCATGTTCATTCATATCCCCAATGGCACGCAACAGGTAGGAAAGACCAAGGACGACTATCGCAATGCCTTTCGCGGCACCTGCGCTCTCTGTCAATTGAGCGGCCACACCAGCGACCGCGGCGAACGTCCACCCGATTGCCGCCGCCGACAGTCCCAATGCAACGGATCCAGTGATGGGGAGCCCGACACCTATCAACCCACATGTGACGAGAGCGCCTATCATCAGGTCGGCGCCGATGGTTACGATCATGCTCGCTGACAACGCCGCATTGTGACCGACCACGGTCGAGCCCAGCAGTTCGAACTGTCCCGCCTCCTCCTCTGTGCGGGTGTGGCGAATAACGAAGAGCAAGCTGCCAAGCCCGACGAGTAGCGCGTTAAACATGCTCCACCGCCACGCGGTGAGCCCGCCGATGGTCGGAGCGTATATTGGACCGAGCAGTGCGACCTCTGCCGGGCTGCTCGCGAACTCAGAGGCGATCACCTGGCGCAATGCGGCTGTGGGATAGAGGTGGTTGAAAGTGGCCGCTTCGGTGACCGCAAGGAGCGCTGGCAGCACGACACAGGCCAGCAACAGAAACCGATCCCGCCGCAGGATCAGACGGATCAGCGCGCCAGTGCCAGTGAATCCTTTCATCTTCATGGTGTACTGCCCCTTGGCTGAAGCTTATAGTAGCGCAAGAATAGATCCTCTAGCGTGGGCGGAGTACAGGTAAGGGCGCGCACATCGAACTGGACCAGGCACCGCAGGACGCTATTGATGGCATCAGCATCCACGTTGAACTGGGCGCGGGCCCCATCGATGCTGAGGTTGTGCACTCCCGGCAGCTCACTCAGTCCCGTGATTGGTTGACCGGTCTCGACCGATACCGAGGTTCGGGTCAGGTGGCGCAGTTCTGTGAGCGTCCCGGTCTCGACGATCTTGCCTTCCTTGATGATGCTGATCCGGTCGCACAGCGCCTCAACTTCGGCGAGGATCTGACTCGATAGCAGGACGGTGTTGCCGGCCCGTTTGAATTCGCCGACACATTCCCGAAAAATCGCCTCCATCAAAGGGTCCAAGCCCGACGTCGGCTCGTCGAGAATGAACAGTTCAACGTCAGAAACAAGGGCGGCGATCAGGGCAACCTTCTGTCGGTTGCCCTTCGAATAGGTGCGGCACTGTTTGGTCGGATCGAGCTCGAAGCGTTTCACAAGTTCATCGCGCCGCGATTGGTCAAAGCCGCCGCGCAACCTGGCCAAGAGGTCAATGACCTCGCCACCGGAAAGGTGCGGCCACAGGTTCACATCACCGGGCACGTAGGCCAGTCGTCGGTGGAGCGCCACCGCGTCGCGCCAAGGATCCCCTCCGAGCAGGCTGACCTCCCCGGCGTCCTTGCGGAGCAACCCGAGCAGGATCCGTAGAGTCGTGGTCTTTCCAGCGCCATTTGGACCGATAAAACCAAACACTTCACCTTGTTCAACCTCGAGATCCACGCTATTGAGGGCCAAGTGTTTGCCGTAATATTTTGTCAAGTTTTTAATTTGAATCACACACAACCCGCGCACCTCCGATCGTTTCAGTTACCATGCGACTCTGTAGAAAGCCTATAATGTAGGGGTCACCTCCGTTATTTACATTAGATATCGTCTCCAGGCACTCGCCAACTTCGACACAGCCTGTGCGCGTGATACTAAGGCGCCTGAGGAACTCAAGGTCAAATATGCCAACTTTTGTATCCTGGAGATTAACCTTCATGGGAACACCTCACGTTTACTTGAGAACACTTTGATTTTCAATTCATTAAGCAGTCAACCAAAATCGACCTAATGATGAGGGTTACTTTCTCGACTTAGTCATGTATGCAGGACTGAATATGCTATTAGTTTTAGGTTAACCTAATATATATACTTTAGGTCAGCCAAATTTTTTGGCAGTGAGGCTGTAAAAATAGTTGCATCGCATAAAAATAACGACAAAATACGAAAAACTACGAAAACAAAAAGGTCAATTAAAGAAGCAGATCTGTAATGAGGACTTTATCCATATTACCTAACTTGTTTTGCTTACTCTCTAAAGTGGTACATAAATCTTTGCCGCGCATAACGCGTGGAGGTGTTAAGTTGAATTCTCTCATAACCAAGCACTTGTGAATAAAATCATGAACGTTTCACCAAACCCTCACGAAGGTAAGGGCAAGAATAGTGCATCTGAAGAGGATTTAGCACTCGCTTCTGGATTGCGCGGTCGGACACTGCTCGAGGCATCCGCGCTCAACAAAGATACAGCTTTTACCGCTATCGAACGTGCCGCGCTTGGTCTCGAAGGCCTCCTTCCCCCTTCAGTAGAGACAATCGATCAGCAACACCAGCGTGTGTTCCAGCAACTAGGGCAGAAGACTACTGACCTGGAGCGTTACATCTATCTCATTCAACTCCTCGACTCAAACGAGACTCTCTTCTATCACGTTGTGATGTCTGATCCCGCATATTTCTTGCCTATAATTTACGATCCGACGGTCGGCGAGGCCTGCCTGAAGTTCAGTCACATCTACCGTCGACCTCGTGGAATGTATATTTCATTAAAACATAAGGGGAAGATCCGTCAGATCCTTGCCAACTGGCCTGAGAAAGATGTGCGCGTTATATGCGCAACCTCAGGTGGTCGCATCCTCGGCCTTGGAGATCTCGGAGCAAACGGCATGGGCATCCCGATCGGCAAGCTGCAACTGTACACTGCTTGCGCAGGCGTACCTCAAAAAGGGCTCCTCCCTGTACTGCTTGACTTTGGAACAAACAATCGCGAATTACTCAACGATCCGCTGTATCTCGGGCTGCGCCAAACGCGGCCCGCACTCGAAGAAATCGACCCTTTCGTGGATGAGTTTGTCGAGGCTGTTCAGGAGTGCTTCACAGACTGTTGCATCCATTTTGAAGACTGGAAGGGAATCGACGCCTTTCATTACCTAGCTCGGTATCGCGACAGAGTTTGCTGCTTCAACGATGACATCCAGGGCACAGGAGGCGTAACCGTTGCAGGACTGGTAAACGCCACGCGTATGACCAACCAGAACCTCAAAGATCAGCGCGTTCTCTTCCTCGGAGCAGGTTCGGCTGGCATCGGCATCGCCCACATGATTGTCTCAGCAATGAAACTTGAGGGACTATCCGAAGAGCAGGCCCGCAGTCATATATGGCTGTTCGATAGCAGCGGCTTAATTGAGAATACGCGCCAAGACCTGATAGCCGAGAAGAAGACGTACGCACACGCACACCCTCCAACCCATGATCTTGTCACAGCGATCAATTCGATCAAGCCCAATATTCTGATTGGCGTGAGTACCGTCGGTAAGGCGTTCAATCAAGCCGTTGTTAAGGCTATGTCCGAGATAAATCACCGGCCTATCATCTTCGCCTTGTCGAATCCAACTGAACACGCAGAGTGTAAGGCCGAAGAGGCATACAGATGGTCCGATGGCAGAGCTATTTATGCAGCCGGCGTCCAGTTCCCTCCAGTACATTACAATGGTGACATCTTTCTGCCTGGGCAGGCGAACAACTTCTACATATATCCGGCGATCGGCTTTGCAGCCTACGCCACACGAACAAAGCGCGTCACCGACGAAATGTTCATTGCGGCCGCGAAGGCGACGGCAGACCAGGTGACCGATGAACAGCTCAAGAAGGGATTGTTGTTCCCCGCTCAAAGCAACATTCTGGAGACCGAAGTGCGCACCGCTGTGCAAATTGCCACCCTCGTTTTCAAGCGGAATCTAGCGCGAGTCGATCAGCCAAAGGACATCAACGCTTGGCTCCAAAAGATGCTCTACAAACCCCAATACGACAATAACCAGCTGTAGGAGGGGAAAAGATGCCGATTAATATGAATACACAGGGAAAAAATGTCGAACAGGAACCTCAGATCCTCGACCTGCCTGTTGGCACGGGAGCGACAGGCAAACGAAGAGAAGGCGACTCTTTGGGAGAAGTTGACGTCCCCGCTGATCATTATTGGGGGGCTCAAACTCAGCGGTCTCTGATTCACTTCTCCATCGGAGATGACCGCATGCCGAAGGAGGTCTATCACGCCTATGGTTACGTGAAAAAGGCAGCTGCTCTGGCCAATGCAGCCGCGGGACGCATGTTTCGATGGAAAGCTGAATTAATAGCGAGGGTTGCGGACGAAGTTGTAACAGGCAAACTCGACAGTGAATTCCCGCTCTATGTTTGGCAGACGGGCTCAGGTACTCAGTCGAACATGAACGTGAACGAAGTCATCAGCAATCGAGCTATCCAACTCGTTGGTGGAAGCCTCGGCAGCAAGAACCCAGTCCATCCGAATGATGATGTCAACATGAGTCAGTCGTCCAACGACACGTTTCCCACGGCCATGCACATCGCAACTGTGCTCGAATTCAGCGACCGCCTCATTCCCGCAATCGTTGCCCTTAAAGAGGCCATATGGGCGAAAGCCTGGGAATGGGCGGACATCGTCAAGATTGGTCGCACGCATCTTCAGGACGCAACGCCGCTTACCGTGGGCCAAGAGTGGTCCGGCTACGCCACGCAGCTCGATGACGTTTTGGCGATTGTCCAGCAATCCCTCCAGGGGTTGTATCGATTGGCCATCGGGGGCACCGCAGTTGGAACTGGCATCAATGCTCCACCTGACTTCGGGGAAAAGGTTGCAGGTGAGATCGTCAAGCTTACTGGCCATCCATTCGTCACCGCCACGAACAAATTCGCCGTTCAGGGCTCCTTAGATGCGATGGTAGCCTCAAGCGCGGGGTTGCGTGCGTTAGCAGTCGCGTTGATGAAGATCGCCAATGACCTGCGGTGGCTTGGTTCTGGACCAAGGGCGGGTATCCATGAGATCATCCTGCCGAGCAACGAGCCTGGCAGCTCAATCATGCCAGGGAAAGTTAATCCGACTCAGGAGGAAGCCATGGTGATGGTATGTATCCAAGTGATTGGAGAGGACAACGCCGTCGCTTTCGCCGGATCGCAGGGAAACTTCGAGCTTAACGCTATGCGACCGATAATCATAAGGAATGTCTTGCATTCTGCACGCATTCTCGGTGATGCGTGCACCAAGTTCTGTGAGTATGGAATCAAGGGAATCATCCTAGACCAGAGCCGTATCGACAAGTTTGTCTGCGAGTCCCTCATGCTTGTGACTGCACTCAGCCCTGTCATAGGTTACGACAAGGCTTCTGCGATTGCCCACCGGGCACTGAATGAGAATACAACACTGCGGGTTGCTGCGGTGAAAGGAGGATTCATAAGCGCAGAGGATTTTGACAGGATTGTAGATCCGAAGAAGATGGTCGGGGATCCGCGGCGCGACCTCGGACTACCTTGACCTCATGCTGAGCCATGACGGTCTTTTCATTGTGAATCTGGTCCGTCGCCGGTTATATAACCCCGTCACAACCGCTCCGTGGATAAGAACCTAAGCTGACGAGTGATAACGTACTTCACGCTTTGTGGCCTACTAATTGTTGGGCATGCGCTTGACTTTTACACCGGAATCATTATCTATTTTCATTGTCATTTTTCCTTCACATTCATTTATGTTGAAGATCGGTATGGCCTTACAATCGGGAAGAATGTTCACCCCCACATAAGGCACTACAGCTTTGCCATCAACTGGGTAAGCAGAATCAGAATCTCAGGAGGTTCCAGTTATAACTATGACACGCCAGTCTGGCAGTGACGCAGGAATACCTGCAGTTTATGGGGGCTGTTATTAAAGACGTGTATAACAGCGTTGATTTTGGCAATATGTGGCGTCTCGTGATACCTGATCCACTTGGTGCTTATGAATGAAAGAAGATCGTCTAACCTCAAGAGTGCTGTCTGCAGACTGTGTCGAAAATACGGTAAGATGACTGCGCTGATGCGCATCCCCCGATACCTTCCATCACATTCATGCGATCCACTTAATATGAAATGGATAGATGCCCGAAGGCTGCAATAGTTGTTGGGCCCTTCAAGTATTCAGACAATCTCCGTTTATACAGTTTCGAAACCAGGATCTACGAGAAAAATACAATAGAATAGAATTCTAATGTAATGAGAACGCCTAATTAAGCTCCTCTCGATTTTTTTGTTCCATCATTCAACCAATTCTAAGATCTACGTGCGGGGGATCCATATAAAGCATGGCGGTCGATGGTATGAGGACACTGTGCAGCGATTGTTTTAAGCTAGCATCAAGCACCCGACCATTCCATAGCTTCACGTAGCAAAAATGAGCGAAACGTATCAGGTTATGCATGCTAGCACTAGCGAGGAAAGTCTTAACCCCTACACAATACATTTCTATATTGAAACTTTTATGGGAGTTGGAGACCGCCATGGCAAAGAGACACCCAAAGGAAAAGAAACCAAAAGCTAAAACGGAAAAAGAAAAAAGAAAAGAAAAAGAAAAGGAAAGAGAGAGAGAAAAAGAAAAGAAAAAGGTATAGGAGTACACCTCTTCTTCTAAGTTACGCACTGGTTTACCCTTCGACGTATGCTTTTCCCTTCAAAATGGTTGTACCATAATGCTTAAAAAATAGCTCCAATCACTACAATTGATTACTTAACTAACCGCGCCTTTTCGTTAATAGAAGTTTCATGATGGAACTAGACGTCAACATCGACGCCCACAACCTTCTCTGGAGGCGCATGTCCCTTGTGGACAAACAGGCATACGTCAAGAGCTGGGGCACTCTCAGGGATAAGCTCATTGAAAAGGAGATAGTGCGCCTCGTTGAAGCGGGGTATGCCGTAAAGCAAGAAGACACTCTTCAATTAACGCCGTAAGGGAAAGCTCTTTATAAAAAAATGACAACGCGGTACCCCAAGACGGAGTAGGAATGGGTGATAGAGAAAAATTACAACGTGAAAACGTTACGGCCATGTAAAGGCGGGGGCTTTGTCGTCAAGGGACATTTTGCTAAGCCATTTTCCATGCTGGAATTATGTACTATTTTACAAAGTATAGCAAAATGCTCGCAAAAATTGGGTATTGTACGGTCTTCCCACGAAGGGTGTGACGTTACCACATACAAAAGTGGACGGATCTATGTTCACGGTGTAGGATCTGAAGAGGAGGCAATTAAATTCATCGATGCTATAAAGTTCACTATCAAAGGTGCCTTTATCGATTGGTTCATTCTTTAAAGAAAAAAGAGGGTGAGATGCCATTTTTTATAAATTTGGAAGCTTCTAGGACCAGACATAGATTGTATTGTCACCCTTTTAGGACAAATGTGTTCTCATTCAGTCGGGACGCTCAAATGTATCACAATTAAAACTAGAGTGGCCGTATATTATTAACAACAACTTTAAACCGCATTTAACGGTAATAAATGGGGTTAATTTTATCTAAATACGCATTGTTTCGTATTTTAAAAATTAATAGTTGATGAACTCTACACTACGAACGCCATCAACATGGTAGTGAATTCCTATGAGAAGAAAGGTTCTATCATTATTTTTGACGCTCCTCACCCTTATTTCGGTAGGGGGGGCTGTCAGTATAGTCGGCGCGGCATCGCACGTAACTCCGGGACAGGTATTAAAACCAACTTTGACCCACACAACTGTGTCAATGGTATCATTGTCTCCAAGCCCAACACCTCAGCTTACGTCAACATCACTCAATGCAATGGCCTCTGCCACGAGTGCAGTCGTTGGATCTGAGATCACTATTTACGGGAGGCTGACCTTTCACGCCCTTCCTGTGACGGGGCAACCTGTGATTCTCTATCGGTCCACTGACAACGTACGCTTTACTGCTGTCAACGTGACGATGACAACAGAAAACGGTAATTACGCTTTCGCCCGTACAGAACAGGAACGGGGGACCTACTATTACAGGACGGAATTTGCAGGTGGTTACCCATATGACCCGGCAATGAGCGAGGTGTTAAGTGTCCAATTCAATCTCCTCTTGTAGCTGGTAGCAACAAACGTCCATACATTGTATGTGATTGCAGACCATCACCTCCTCTTTTTCTTTTTTCTTTTTCCTTTTTGCTTGATGGCTCGACCTTACAAGATCAATCTCGAGATCATGGATATAGTAAGAACGACTGCTTTTTAAAAAAAAATCTGTTGTTGTGCCGTAACAACTTTACAAGTCATCAAAACAGGTAAAATTTGCAAGGATGCTTAATGATTCTAAAATTTGACTTGAGATTGACGACGATTGCGACCATATTATTAGTAATAAACAACGCAACACTTTAGAGATGTAGAAGACGATTTCTATTTTATAATAAATTTTTAGCGTATCTCTCAATATTTAAATGCAATTGGCTATAGAGTGTCGACCGAAGAATTGTGTAATAGGTAATAATTGGAAGCAATTATTTCCAACGCGTGTCTGAAGGAAAACTTGCAGGTTTCATTAAAAAAATTACATGAACGCTTTTTTGGAAAGAGGAATTAGTTGACTTTTACATCTCTCTAATAAAATCAGTGAAGTAAAAGGTGTTGTTGGATGCACTCAAGAATTTGATTATGTAGTTAATACGCGAGAGCTGCTTCTGGATTGATTCTGGTGTAGAGATAAGTGTGCAGAGTGTTTTTATAGTGCTTTGAAGTAAATGCACGTCGGACTACTCTGCAATTAAGCAAAATTTTTTATTCAATTTTTCCTGTAGGAGGTTATCATCAAAAATAAAGCGTTGACTTTTCGAAGTGTATTTACACGAGAGCAGTCGCAGATCATCACTAAGCATCTATTTAAACCGCATTCGTCAAGAGAGTCAGTTTTATTATCTAAACGTACATATTACGTGTTTTTAAATACTAACTGTTGATAGGCTCGATACAACACATGCCATCAACAAGATGGTGAAACATGAAAAAGGAAACAGTGTGTCTTTCATTAATAATTCTAATAGTATTCGCTTTATTTGGAGCTTTGGTGCACGCCATTCCACACGGTGCTGTAGCATCAACTGGGCGGGTTGTAGAGCCCCCGTCAAATTTCAGTCGAGCTCCACTCAACCCCGATTTTGTGCAGTATCAACATGAGTTGGCATCTGGTAGGGCCACCACACAGACACGTTGGGGATATGGCCTAGGAGACGTGCCCCCTACTATCAACCTTGCTCACATAACTGGACAACACATCTCCACCGCGCTCCGTAGCTATCCACCCGCGTGCGATCTCCGCACCCTAGGAAAAGTATCCCCAGTCAAAAGTCAAGGTAAATGCGGGGCTTGCTGGGCCTTTGCCACTTATGGTTCCCTAGAGTCGTACCTCTTGCCCTCAGAGTCTTGGGACTTCTCAGAAAACAACTTAAAGAACACTAATGGATTCGATGGTGACCATTGTACAGGAGGAAACTTTCAGATGTCCACGGCATATCTTGCACGGTGGACGGGCCCAGTTAAAGCAGCTGACGATCCATATGACCCCTCTTCCAACATTTCACCTCCAAATCTACCGGTACAGAAGCACGTGCAGGATGTTTACTTCCTTCCTGATAGGGGCGGATCACTAGACAACGATAACATAAAGTGGGCTCTGACCACTTATGGGGGTGTAAGGGCCTCTATGAAATGGGATGATGCGTCCGAAGATGCCACGCACCATACATATTATTACGGTGGGTCAGATAATGGAGGGCATGCTATAACGATCGTTGGCTGGGATGATAACTTCGATAAAAATCTATTCGGAGGATCATCGTTTGGCGTTCCACCAGGTAACGGCGCATTCATCGTAAAGAACAGCTGGGGTCTAGATAGGCATGAAAACGGCTACTTTTACTCCTCCTATTACGATTCTGCTATCGGGAGAAATTGCGCGGTATTTACCGCTGAGCCAACGACGAACTACGATCACGTGTACCAGTACGACCCTCTTGGATTGGTAGACACTTTTGGATATAAAGACGACACGGCATGGTTCGCAAATATTTTTACTGCGACTACGAACGAACAACTGTCGGCAGTGAGTTTTTACACTGCAACGCTCAATGCGCAGTATGAGCTGTACGTTTATAAAGATCCTGCTTCAAGCCCCATAAGTCCCGACAAATACGTTGAGTCATCGGGTACGATCCCTGTGTCAGGCTATCACACAGTGGAGCTAAGCACGAAGGTTCCACTCACAGCTGGTCATAAATTCTCAGTCGTGGTAAAGCTAAGGACTCCGAACTACAATTTCCCTGTTCCGTTAGAGGAGCCTCTAGAAAACTACAGCAGTACAGCGACGGCTAGTGCAGAGCAGGGCTACAGCAGCGGTGACGGAACCTCATGGAGTGACATAACAAGTGGTCATGCAAATACTGATGTGTGCTTAAAAGCGTTTACAAGAACAGAAAGAACGATGTCAACTCCCAGCCAGCTCACAACAAGTGTCGCATCGACACTCGTAGCATTCAATAAGCAATTCACCTTCAACGACGCGCTACTGCAGGCTTTATGGGAAATGTCTGTGGCACGCTTACACATTTCCAAGCCATAGATCGCGACCCCATGACATAGCCTCTTTGAAAATTAGAACTTTGTTCGATTTTAGATAACTGCAGTGTAGAATTATGTCAGTTGCATAAGATGCAGCAGAAGAGCTTGGTAAGATAGGAATAGGGGCTGGGTGGAGAAGGTAGATAGTCAATAGATCGCGATATTGATGCGTCGCGCAAAATAGACAACTATGTAAAGGCAGCACATGAGCGATAACGTACAAATGAGTGAGCAGAGCGACAATGCAGCCAAGATCGATCTCCTCTACTGCGAACTGGGGAGATCGATCGGCTACCAGGTCGATCAGGTGAGTACCATCAATGAGCGGATCGGCTGGCTGGTTGTGTTCAGCTCGCTCAGTGTCAGCACGCTCATGGTGAGTAGTTTCTCCACGTTTAGGTCTCACTTATTAGGGCAAACGGCTGAGGATTGGTGGTTGGAGCTTTTTGCGCTCGATATTCTCCTTTATGTGGTAGCCATAGCATTCGGCTATCTGGGACGCGTATTATCATCCGATATTTTGATGTGGAAAAACAAGGAGAGACCCCCTACGAAGAGCTGAAATCACATGACATCACCTCTATAAGAGAGAGGCTGCTAGAAACCCGATCCAAGATGTTTCGCGCGAATGAGCGTTTGGTCACTCGAAAAATACAGTACTTGAATTATGCATATAGTTCCCTAGTGATTGCTGTCGCTCTATTATTCGTGGTGGTGCTCGCGGCCATCATCTTCTAACACGAAAGATAAAGAAAATCAAACTGTTAGGGCTGAGCAGTATCTAGCACAACCAGAAAACACCTAATAACTACCCTGTAAAGATTGTCCAGAAGTTAGCAAATTCAACCTGCGAACGTACTACGGTTTAAGACCGCCTGAGACGCACAAGTTGAAGAATACATCTCGTGGAGCATCTGTAACATAAGATCAATGCTTCCAACCATGCTTTATGCGTTACCCATGTGTTATTCATGTAGTTTACTTTAGCAAATCGGATTCAACAATTCAACATTCACTGCTGTCATATCGTCTGTTTCAAGATTCATAGCCTGTTGCTATTGCTTGTTGGGTAGCATAAAACCCACTTTACATGCAGGTTTAATTTTTGAGACACAAGCACACGAGACAATGTAAAAAACAGCAACTGTAAACTGAAGGATGATTTTGATGCTTTAAAGTGTACAGTGCTGGGACGATAAAGCTTGTGTTGAATTGACAAGTGATAAATGAGACAGTGAACACATAGAACCCCAGCACTAAATTTGAGAATCTCAGCCAGTCAATTATTAATTTGACTGCTAAGGGATGATGTCACTTAAATTTTCAAACTCAGATATTTTTTACTTAGTATCCGAGCGATTCGTCAATAAGAACTACAGTTACTCTGTCTTCCTCTGACTCTTGAGCGAGGATTACCCATTTTCCCAGCTTACTCGACTCTCCATATTTCTTAGTAGCGCGAATATTTTCTAAAGGGTAAGCATATTCCCGAACCCGACTCAATGCATCATCAAGCGTTGGGACGATTTTATTAACGCCACATACCAGGATGAGACGACGTGCGGCAAAATGCCAAGCGCCGACGCGGCTCCCCCCTGTATCACATGCAACAAGCTCTCCCGTTTGCGCAATTGCGTTTACCCCTGAAATAAAATACTGAGCAGTCATCGATTTCCTTCTGAGTTCTCGCCTCTTAGTATAGTCACTCTCAGCATGAACAGTCGCGCGGAGACTCTTCCATCCTGATTGACCGCTGTCTAAAAACTCTCGATATCCAATTTCAACGAGGGTGACCGACGCTCCGTCCATAACTTCTGCATTTTGTGGAATAATAGTTTTTAATATATCCAAGGCATTTTGCCCGTTTTTTACATGTATTACTTTTATTCCACGCCGTTGTAGTGCTAAAATGGTATTGGCCACTTCTTTGTCAGAGGGAATCCTATTCCACTTTTCAGCGTCAACGTGGGCTTCAGGGACAACGTTTGTTGCACTATATTCCGTAATTTTGCTCATCGACTCACCTATGATAATGTACACATTTATTCCACTACGGGATATGCATTTCCCTTTAATCACAAGTTACGTTGCGTAATTCATTACATTAACATTGAGATTCTTCATTCTACTTAAGTTAATTTTCTAACCGAGATAACAATGCGACTCTCATACGAAACCATTTCTGAAATGGTGGCAGCTTTGGTCGGTGAAACATATCGAAAACTGCCGAGCAGGAACAAGCAAAACTATATTCAATGCACAAAAGTGATAACTGTTCACTCCCTCTATGATGCAAGTGTTTTAACTCAGATGATTGGCGAGAGCGCTTCAATATCTCTTCCTCTTATATGTTTTCAGTGCCCTAATAGGTTTGTTAAGTATGCGATTGACGAAATCTGGATATTATGGTATCAGCAAGCTCCATTTTTTCGCAGTATAAGAAATTTGGGCAGAGCCGTCTGTCCGCAATTCACGACGCTGATTTATAAAAGGGTACTACAAAGGAAGTTTTTAAGCATCGCGCAAAATATCTCAAAGCTGCGTCCTTACTCGCATAAGTATTGACCTTTTACTCTTTTTCGTTTATGACTTAAAGGAGACGAAAATGCATCTTTTGTAAGAGACGTTTTGAAATTAAATCATGCAATCATATAATACATCTCGAGAGACGAATATCTCTCTTGCGTCGCACGTTACACAATTCACAGAAGGAAAGTTTTATATATAGTTATATCTAAAGATACATCCTAAATCCGATTAAAAGATATATCATCTAGAAAGGCGACGCAGACATGCTACTGCAAAACGAGAAATCAAACAGGTGGATAAGATGGTAATCCATAAATCGTTTCACAATGTGGCTTAGTACGTTCTATAGCAATATATAACATACAGAGATAGGGACTATATATAAGTATGATTTGACTGAGAAATACGACAAGAATGAATTGTAGGAAATATATTAAATTATTTTTGGGGCAGGATATTGACATCACATGCATTTGAAAAAATGAAGTATTACGGTGATACAGTCATTGGGGAAAAGGGCCAAATTGTTATTCCAGCTGAGTTGCGAAAGAAATTTGACATTGAAACTGGAGACCGATTTCTCGTGATGGCAGGCGAGAGAATGGGTGCGTGGGGACTTTTCATCATAAAAGCGGATGTGCTCTCACAAGTCACCCAAGACATATTTGGCGGAAAGCTTGCAGAGGTTCTCGCAGGAGACCCAAAACAATAGAATGAACAACTGGGAAAATGATTTCTCCACCATGCGGCAAGCGCATACTTAACACCAACGTAAAATTGAGTGAGTGAGTGACATGAATGACATTGCGATTAAAGCCACAAACCTTTTTAAGCAATTTGGCGATTTTGTTGCCGTTGATCACATTTCGTTTGACGTCAGAAAAGGTGAAATATTTGGTTTTCTCGGACCAAACGGAGCGGGAAAAACGACGACGATTCGTATGCTGTGTACTTTGAGCAGACCAACAGAAGGAACAGGAACTGTAGCTGGTTTTGACATCGTCAAAGAAGACAACAGAGTACGTGAACACATTGGCCTTGTATCCGAAAAGATGATTATGTATGATCGGCTCACTGCGAAGGAAAACCTCAGGCTGTTCGGTGAGCTCTACAATATTCAACGTGACGTCCTTAGAAGCCGAATAGACGAACTCTTACATCTTGTGCATATGGAAAAGTGGGCAAATCATCAGATTGGCACATTTTCAACCGGCATGAAACAGAGAATCAATGTCATTCGCGCTCTACTCAACGAACCGGACATTCTGTTTTTAGATGAGCCCACACTTGGTTTAGACCCTCAATCAACAAGCGATATCCGCGACTTCGTTCGCAAAATAAATACTGATAATGAGACGACAATAATACTGACTACGCACGCAATGGTGGAGGCAGATATATTGTGTGATCGCCTGGGCATTGTCGACTACGGCAAAATAGTAGCACTTGATACGCCGGCAAATTTAAAGAAAATAATCACAGGAGCCAACACAAGTGTTGTTGAGTTAGATGTGCTATGTATCACTCCCGACTTGGTCTCGCATATCCAGTCCTTGCGATGTGCAGAAAAGGTCACCATTGAGGATGAAAACCATATTAAAATTCATGCATCGGGCGACGAGGCATGTGGTGACATTATTGATGCAGTGCGTTCAGCTGATGGGAAAATCCGCTCAGTGCATAACGTAGAGCCGACACTGGAAGATGTTTTTTTGCACCTCACGGGCCGCGAAGTCAGGGACCAAGCTGCCGACAGAGTAAAAATTATATCAGCCGATTCTCGGCATGGACCAAGAGTACAGCCAAGAGTACGATAGGAGGACATCATGGGAATAAAAAGAGCCGTTCGCCACAGTATGTGGATCGCGTGGAAAGACCTATTAGACTTCAGCAGAAATAGAATGGGATTAGTTATGCTCATTATTATGCCCCTTTTTATGATGGGGATGGTGGGCTTTATATTTCCATCAAATACCAATCCTACAAACGTCCCGGTTGCGCTTGCCAACCTAGATACAGTACACGGCAATTCTTCGCTTAGTACGAAGTTTATTACGCAGCTTGAAGCTGCTAACAGCAAATCCAAAATGATGGACCTCAGCACTGTGTCTACTAATGAAGATGTAAAAACAGCTATCCAAAATGGTGATAAGAGCGCTGGCATCGTCATTGCTAAAAACTTCACATCAGATCTTAGGACAGGAAAGCAGGGAGACATCACAATCGTCGTTGATCAGTCGAACCCCCAGATGTCCATGCTCATGCAAACGGCATTAACACAAGCAATCCAGCAAATGGGCTCACAAATGGCCATGCATTCATTGAACCAGACATATAACACGCCGTTGAACTATACTTTATCTCAAATTACTCCGTACAAGATTGGGAGTACTGGTATTGTGCCAGGACAGCCAAACTATTTCCAGTTCGTCGCCCCTGGCATAATGGCAATGGTCATGATGATGTCTCTGATGACGGGGCTGCCTCACGCCATTTCGTATGAACGAGAGGTAGGAACGCTCGACGGTATGCTCGTAGCCCCGGTACACAGAATATCAGTGCTAGGAGGAAAAGTCATTGCCCAAACTACACGCGGTATAATTCAAGGGCTTATCATCCTTACTCTCGCCGTGATTCTCTTCGGTGTTGTCATAAACGGGAGCGTAGCATTAGTCATTGGACTTATGCTATTGAGCGTATTCAGCTTTGTAGGGTTGGGCATACTCATCACTTCCTTTACGAGTACCGAAGAAACGGCAAACATGGTCATGATGAGTTTCATGTTCCCTATGATGTTCCTAAGCGGCGTATTTTTCCCCTTGCAGCAGATGCCACAATTTATGCAGATTATCGCACGTTTCCTTCCACTAACATATGCAGTAACCGCTTTGCGGCAGGTGGTTGTGCTTGGAGCGGGTGTCCGGTCAATTGCAACAGATATAGTGATATTGTTTGGATTCGGAATCGTTCTATTATCGGTTGCACTCGTAATGTTCGAGAGAGCGGTAACCACGTAGTAAGAGTTTGAAATATACGAGCAAGAAGACCAAACACACAGTTTGACAGCAATAGGCACGTAAAAAGACTAAAGCAAATCTCTAAAGACTTAAAGAGCAAGAACCTCCGAACGAAGAAAAGCATCATTTCTAAAATGTATTGACGTTAATAGTCCAAACTAGATCATCTGTTTATATCACGTACGCTTCACTTCAGAATTGCTATGTTAGTACAAAGATAGTAGAAAAAAAGAAGAACGTTACTCTATCCCTACAATTTTTCTTATATGTCCTTGGCTTTGTTCCGGCGTTTCTGTAGTATTTACTTCGTACGCCTTCACCCTGCTGAAAAGCGACTCAAAAAATTTGTTGCGGAGCCTTGTTTTGAATTTATTCTGCACTAATAAGTGCGGGTTATAATAGTTGTTGCGTTCGAGCAGGGTTATCGCCCCAATGCCCGTAAGTTCTCGTACTACTTCAGGATCAGTGGCGTCACGTTTCAGTATAATCAACTTACGAAGTGTGCTTAACGGGAGTATACGTCCCTTTCCGATAACTAAACGAAGATCGACAACTGCTCGACCTTCTTTGTCGAACATGGAACGGTCAGCAAGCCAAGCAAATTCGCTCCAGATCTTGGCTAGGTCCGCGCGTATATAGAAATTCTTCTCGGAACTGTAAGTGAGGATATCTTCTCCGTACACTCGCGCGTAGAACCAATCATCGGAGACTACACGCACGTCCTGGCGTCGCAACAGCCCATATGTATGTGTGGTCTTTCCGGCTCCCGATTCTCCGACAATGCATAGTCCCAAACCATTGAAATCGAGGCACGCTCCATGAACAGAGTAGATATCGTGCTCATCTTCAAGGACATCACCTGCAACACTCAATGCTAAGGATTTGATCCAACCATAGTACGTGAAGTTTAAAAGAAAAGCTGTCTTTGATTGAGGATCATATAGTACTGTGTTCGGTGCTTCAGATGGGTCGTCAAGAACATAGAGGCGTCCGTGAGAGCGGATGTTTTGTGAGATGAAATAAAAACTCTCTCCCCATCGTTCTACGACTTGACGTAGTCCTGTAAGGAGTTTTATACAACACCCGTAGATATCAGACTTAACCTCATAAGGAACTTTTCCTTTGTAGCGTTCCGTATATTTCTCCTTTTGTTCAATCGATATGATCTTTGTCGAGTATGTCACTTAGTTGCTCCCGCATTACTCTTTCTTACAACATTAGGTTTCTATCATCATTATTATTTTTCCTTATAGTTAAATCACTACTTTTTCACAAATAATAAAAGACTGGTTTTTATTCAAGAGATAGTGTACTTAACACATTTTGTCGATTCTAAACGGTGCTTATGCACAACATAAATTTGTTCTTTCTGATGAGATGTCCTGCACCGGAGAACAGTTTGCACAATAATTACTTTAAATTAAGTTTCTGCAGCAGCTCGAGACAATTTTTTGGGGCGTACGCGCAACTATCATTATTCCAAAACCCATAAACGTCAGCATTCTTTGAAATTGTTCGAATTCTATCTGCCCAGTAGTCAATTTCATCTGACGTGTAATTGTCCATCCGACCTCCCCGCCCGTGCCACCTTATATACGCAAAATCAGTGTATATCGTATAATTTTTTTCAAACTGCGATCCGATCATGACAAGCGCTGCATTATAACTCTTCAGAAGTCTAAAGACGTCTCCATCGAACCAAGACTTATTTCGAAACTCAAACGCTACTCGAGTATCAGAAAGCAAAGAAAGGAACATCTCTAGTCTTTCAGTATCCTTAGACAAGATAGGCGGGAACTGAACGAGTAATGGCCCTCGCTTGTCACGCAGACTATAACAAACGTCCATAAAGTTTATAAGTAAACTGCTTAATCCCTGTAACTTTCTTCTATGGGTTACACTTCTGTTCATTTTTACAGCAAAAAGAAAAGCACCCGGTGTTCTTTCATACCAACTCGAGAGTACTTTTACACTCGGAAATCTATAGAATGTCATGTTTACCTCGACACAATCAAAAACCTTGGCGTACTGTTCTAAGTAATGTCGAGGGTCAACATCTTCATAAAAAAGGCCTTTCCAATGATCATAACTCCATCCACTGCATCCAAGCCGTATTTCTCCCATCGATGTACATCTTTGTTGTGCATCATTAATCTAACGTGAGGTTCAATATTCACTATAATTTGCTCGTGAGAGCTGTAAGCACACAAATGTTAAAAGTTAGCTAAGATTTAACTAACAAGACCTCCTTGTATCTTGTGTTCATGACATTAAATGCCGTCGATTTAACACTCATAGAAAACGAACTGGGAAGGCCACCCAACAATGTTGAAAGTGCAATTTTTGAAAACCTTTGGTCGGAACATTGCGCATACAGGTCGAGTAAACCGCTTCTTAAAACCTTGCCCACGACCGGTGACATCGTGCTGGTCGGACCTGGAGATGACGCTGCTGTCATCCTACTTAAAGATGACTTTGTCCTTGCTATTGCCATGGAAAGCCACAACCACCCTTCATACGTGGACCCGTATGATGGTGCCGCAACAGGAGTCGGGGGCATTGTGCGGGATGTTATATCGATGGGTGCTAAGCCCATCGCATTAATGGATGACCTTTATTTTGGGTATCCTGACAAGGAGAAAAATCGCTACCTGTTTGAACATGTCGTTGAAGGAATAGCTGATTACGGTAATTGTATCGGAGTTCCGGTGGTGAATGGTGAGGTTGTGTTTGATTCAAGCTATGACGGAAATCCTTTAGTCAACGTCGTTTGTATTGGCATGGCAAGAAAAAAAGATATAATTACTGGCAGAGTCAAAAAACCTGGCAACCGGATCATATTAATGGGTGCAATGACAGGTCGTGATGGTCTTGGAGGTGCCTCTTTTGCGTCTCGAGATCTTAGCGAAGACTCTGAGGCTGAAGATAGGCCATCAGTTCAGATCGGAGACCCTTTTACGGAAAAGTTGCTCATTGATGCAACTCTCGAAGCCATACAAACAGGCCATGTTCTTTCTTGCCGCGATCTTGGGGCGGCGGGACTCGCAGGTGCCTCGTCGGAAATGTGTGCAACTTTCGGTGCAAAGCTCGTGCTTGACAATATGCCACTTCGCGAAACCGGAATGACTCCCATGGAGATTTTGGTATCAGAATCTCAAGAAAGGATGGTACTTGAGGTGCCGACAGAACACATCAACACGATACTTCAGATTGCTGATAAGTATGACTTGCAAGCGTCGGTCATCGGAGAGGTCATTGACGAACCGAGGTATATCATTGAGTATCGTGGAGAGATAGTGGCCGATATACCAATAAAATTTCTAACCGAGGAGGCGCCAATCTGCCAACGTGAGGCAGTAGAAGTAATGCCACCACAGGTGAGCGGAGACAGGAAGACCTTCGAGCTTAAAGAATTGGCACTGAAGATTCTCTCTTCGCTGAACATCGCATCAAGAGAATGGGTGTACCGGCAGTTTGACCATGAAGTCCAGACAAGAACGATTGTAAAACCAGGAAATGGAGCAGCTGTGCTTGCAATCGATGGAATGTTCGGCATAGCAGTTTCTTCTGGCTGTAATCCCAAACATAGCGCAGTTGATCCATATAAGGGTGCCGCATTAGCGGTTTTTGAAAATGCAATGAATCTTGCAGTCAAAGGCGCACAACCAATGGCGTTTGTGAATTGCCTTAACTTTGGAAATCCCGAAAATCAAGAAGTTTATTGGCAGCTTAAACGTTCTGTCGAAGGACTCTCATATGCTGCGCAAATTCTTAACGTTCCTGTGGTAGGCGGCAATGTTTCACTTTACAATGAGAGCGAGGAGTTTCATACCGCTATAATCCCAACACCGTCAATAGGGATGGTAGGAACCGTAAGAGATATCTCAAGAGCGCCACATGTTGGCTTTTCTAACGAGGGAGACGCTGTTATTATAGTTGGTGAAACGAGGAGTGAATTCGGTGGTTCAGAATATTATAATACGCTGAATATCTTTGATACGGCGCCTAAACCTCCGCAAAATGTAAAAAGAACGGTAGATGCGATTGTACATCTCATTGAAACTGAGCTTGTCACAGCTGCCAATGACGTATCGAACGGTGGCTTAATCGCATCATTGGCTGAAATGTGCGGCACGCTCGGGGCTCGTATAGATGTCTCGAATTATCTAAAGCGTGATGTTGAACTCTTTGCTGAGAGTTGTGGCCGAGCTATAATAACGGTTCAGCGTCATAACTTGGATAAAGTTGAACGAATTCTTAAAGACGCTCAGGTGGAATATGCGATAGTCGGAGAAGTCACCGGTACAAAATTAATTATTAATACCGGATTACAAGAGTTGAAACTTTCAGCATATGAGCTTAAAAATGCGTTCAACAGCCTTACCGCAGTTATGAGATAAAGTTTAGAAATTGCAATGTGTCAATAGCTTCAATGAAGTCAAAAAATATTGATAGACCCAGACTGAGTGTAAATCTCATTTATGGGACGTACGGAGAGAGCGGAATTTTAACGAGTATTTGTAATACTAAGAAAATGCTTAAATTACTCGAATCTGAAGGAGTTAAATTTTACGAGAATTCCTTCAGAATCTGTGACATTATGCACGCCCAGACTTTTGGCCCCATTGCTTTTGCAATGGCGTTGGCATACAAGCTTCGTCATAAAAGAGTGATAATTACTGCACACACTACGCCTGATGATATAAAAGATAGTTATAGGGGATCTAATTTTTTAAGCAGGTGTTTAAAAGGGTATCTTAAAGTCTATTATAATCTGTCCGATGTTTGCATTGCGCCCTCCGAGTACACAAAAAACGTACTGTTGAAGACTCTTAACCTTAAAACACGTGTCGTTGTATTAAGCAATGGAATAGATTTGTCAGCTTTCAGCGATGATCCTGCTCTTGCAACTCTTTTTAGAGAGACATGGGCACTCCACGATGATCCTGTTATTCTTTCAATTGGTTTCGCCTTTATACGAAAAGGGATTACCGATTTCATTGAAGTGGCAAAACGCCTACCGCAATACAAGTTTGTGTGGGCTGGAAGAATTCTCGATCATCTGTTTTTACCCGAAGGAACGCAGGATATTATTAAAAATGCCCCTTCAAACGTCATCTTTACAGGAAAGATTAAAAACATACATGAGGCACTAAGCGCTGCGGATGTGTTCGTTTTTCCTTCGTACGAAGAAAATCAAGGTATCGCTGTGCTCGAAGCAGCAGCTTGTGGTCTGCCGATAGTACTAAGGGCTCTTCCAGTGTATGTAGATTATGAAGAAGATGTAAACTGCTTGAAATTTCAAACAATTGATGAATTCTCCATAGCTGTGGAAAAATTGATAGTAGATAAGCCAAAGGCTGAGCTGTTGGGCCGTAAGGCGCGACTGGCGATCGAAAAGCACGATCTTCGTGTAGTAAGCAGGAAACTCTTGGATGTTTATTCTAGTGGAACTTGATTTTCTTTACTCCGTATTGATTTCGTTTGTGCAGGGAACTGAAATCAAAAGCGAAGTAACTTAAAAGAAAAACTATATAGCGCTAATATCCATTACAACAACCATTAAAATAAGAGGGAATTAAAGTGCGCATCGGTGAAGCTTTAATAGGTAATGAGCCTGAACTTGCCCATATTGATTTGCTTATAGGAGATAAAAAGGGTCCGGTAGGGACGGCATTTGCAAGCGGTTTATCACATCTTTCAAAGGGGCATACGCCACTGCTTGCTGTAATTAGACCAAACCTTCCGACAAAGCCAGCAACGCTCATCGTGCCAAAGGTTACAATACAAAACCTGGAGCAGGCTGCTAAAATGTTTGGACCCGCTCAAGCTGCCGTTGCGAAGGCGGTAGCGGATGCTGTAGAAGATGGTGTGATACCACAAGAATTAGTTGAAGACTACGTTCTCATAATATCTGTTTTTTTACATCCTGATGCAAAGGATTATGACAAAATTTACCGATACAATTACGGTGCTACAAAATTAGCGATTAAGCGTGCTCTTAGTGATTTTCCATCAATTGAAACAGTTTTATACGAAAAAGATCGTGCAATGCACCCTGTGATGGGATTTAAAGTTACAAAATTGTGGAACCCACCCTATCTACAGGTTGCTTTTGATCTCACAGACTTAAGCGCTGTATTAAGCGTTATGGATAAGTTGCCGATAAATGATCATCTCGTGCTAGAGGCAGGGACTCCACTTATCAAGCGATACGGGTTGGGGGTTATCCGAGAGATGAGAAAAGTCCGTCCAAGTTCGTTTATCGTAGCGGATCTCAAAATTCTTGATACTGGCAATTTAGAGGCGAGGATGGCAGCTGACGAAACGTCTGATGCAGTAGTGGTCTCAGGTCTGGCATCAACAACAACGATTGACAAAGCAATTGAAGAGGCAAATAAAACTGGCATTTATGTTATTATTGATATGTTGAACGTCGATAAACCAGAAGTTGTTCTGAAATCGCTTAAGAACAAACCTGACGTTGTCGAATTGCATAGAGCAATTGACGTCGAACATACTTCTCATGCTTGGGGTAATATTACCAACATAAAGAAGTATTGTAAGCTTGTTGCTGTTGCAGGAGGCATACGAGAGGATAACATAGGTGAGGCTCTTACAGCAGGAGCAGATATTCTCGTTGTAGGGCGAGCGATAACAGCTGCTAAAGACGTTGAAGGTGCAGCAAGAATATTTCTCGAAGGTCTCAAGCAAACTGATATAGACCAATTCAGAATTAAGACGGACTTTTAGCGCTCTATATATCAACGCATCTCGTCGTTCATTACAACAGCATAGATCATTTTGCAATTACAGCAAATCAATTTTAAAGAGATGAGTTCACATGAGGGGTCTGATTCCGATTACATAAACAAACAAGAATTAATGTGCAAATCAGCAAGAAACAATCAAAACTAGTACAGTATCGTACTATGAGCAGGCATTTATAGTCACTTTGATTTACAACTGTGTCCTTGGAATATTGGGCAGCACTACAGCGTTTGTCAATTCGTCGCATCGGATTGAGCATCTGAAGCAACAAAAGTTATAAATTATTTGTCTTCATGAATAACAATCTTTCTGATGATGACTCTTCAAAGAATTCCGTTTTTTTCTTTACGTTCATTAAAGAAGTAGAAGTACTTTTTTGTATATTCCTCCATGAGTTTATTTCTTTTCCAATGGAAATCATCTCCTTATAATTATTCTGGTTTAATCAAGGACAAGTGCGGATACTATCTCAGAACTACAAGTGCGGATACTATCTCAGAATTCTAAGTTAGAACTCAGTTAGTGCTTACTATTTCCCTTTCAATTGTTGTTTGAAATTTTTATTTTCTATCTAACTCGTCTATTTAAAAGTTTCACCAGCAACTAACCCTTCACTGGAAATAACCGGTATTTTATAATTTCTATTCTCGTTGATTAAGAAGCGTTTAATATTAATTGTAACCAACAACTTCTATCTCTGTCGGGTACTCAAATCGAAACTGTACCAGTTAACGATAGTAGCTCTCTGTAAGCAAGCTATGATAAGGGATCAAAATTGTATCGTGTTAGAGAGACGATATTACCCACATTGCAAGTGATGTCTTTAGTGTCGTTTTGCTGTTTGGCCGTTGTGCCCTTAAGAGGTGTAGAGAATGAATTGGAGGTGTTGTAATAATATGTACTGTAAAGAAGGATGCAAGCACAAATTTGTGGACGTTTTATTTTTTAGAGACATCAACGGAAATAGATATTTTGAAAAAGGGTCAATTTGTTGTGAATGTTTACAAGAAGTTCTTACATACGATAGTAAAGATAGTTGTGCTAATGTCCTTGCCGTGCCAATTTAAAATTAACATTTAAGAGTGGGCCACTTAGTTCTTTGACTGCTAACGGATAAATAACAGGACAGTATAGTATAGTGTATTATTTAAATGCTGAGTTCAATCGCTTAATTGCAAGAATAATTATTGAGTTCACAAACGTATTGTTTGACCTCAAGCGTACATTGGCAAACTTTTTTAAAGCACACACAAATGCAGCAGTCCGAAATATATTAATATCTGCATACTACACGTGAAAAAACAGCAAATTAAGACATAATATTTCTGTTTATAGTTACGGTAGGACTTCTTTAACGCCAAGGCATACGTTATGGCGCAAGAAAACTACGAGCAAATTTGCATTGTTATCGAGCTACTTGTAGTGTTACTATAGGTCGCGTCAATTTTGTGGCGCTAGGGAATATTTGCGAAATTTGAAAGTATTTAATCTAGCGTTAAATGCTGAATTTTAGTTGTCTCTACAGTTTGATCTCTTTTATTTGATAACATTATTCTACTCAGCTAGTATCTCATCACAACTGAATTCTGCTGTTTTTTATATTCAACGTAGCTGTTGTACAGAGATTCATAAACGTTCATAAGGACACAACAAATAATAAAGTAACATAATGCACTGTTAAACGTTAAGATTGCTCTTCCTCCTTGAGTTATTTTCGGACACTTTTGTCCTTTACAACTTCAAAGGATAACAAACACTAACGTTGAGCTATATTTTATAAAGTAAGAGAGGCTATATTTACAAAATTTAGTATACTACGAGGTGCGAACGGTGGAACCGATCATTATTTTGAATTTTAAAACTTATGGCGAAAGCACAGGCGCTAATGCTGTGGAGCTCGCAAAACTATGTCAAAAGGTAGCAATCGAAACTGGCGTCTTAGTGATCGTAGTGCCGCAACTTGCTGACATCTATCGTGTATCAACAGAAGTTAATATACCTGTTTACACGCAACACATTGATGGAATAACCTTTGGTGGATATACCGGACATATACTCGCTGAATCTGTAGCACAAGCAGGCGCTTCTGGGACGTTAATCAATCACTCCGAACGAAGACTGGAACTCGCTGAGATTGATGCATCAATTCAAGCTGCGCAAAGGGTTGGCTTAACAACGGTCGTCTGCACGAACAATCTAGCAACAACAGCCGCCGCCGCAGCACTTTCCCCCGACTTCGTAGCCATAGAACCGCCAGAATTGATAGGTTCGGGGATTCCAGTGTCTAAGGCAAATCCCGACATTGTTATCGGGGCCGTGAAATCAGCGAAAGGAGTAAGAGTTTTGTGCGGTGCCGGAATTTCAAAAGGAGACGACGTAAAAGCTGCTATTGAACTAGGTACGGAAGGGGTACTTTTAGCATCTGGTGTAATTAAAGCGTCTGATCCTGCGGCTGCTTTGATGGGGTTAGTTGAATTTGCCCGATGACAGAACAAATAACTTCGAAATTACATTTTGGAAAAAGTTACTGACAGAACGCACAAGAATTAACGCTAATCGGCTGCAAAACTGGGATGCAATCAAATTCCTCTCTTTAGTTTCCACACCAATTATCGCTGACGCGATGGATGGAAGAAACGTAATTGAAGCGCTATGTCCTGTTTTGCAAGGAGGGAACGTCACGGGGCCCGCACTTACAGTCAAGACTAAACCATGGGACTGGGGAACCGTTATTACCGCTATAGAATCGGCACGCGTTGGCGATGTCATCTTAATCGAAAGTGCAGGCTCCAACACCGCGGTATGGGGGGGACTAGCATCTCTAGCAGCACAAAATAGGGGAGTGGTAGGATCTATCATTTATGGTGCATGCAGGGATACTGACGTTATAAAGGAACTTAAATTTCCAGTCTGGGCAAAATCTGTAACCCCCCGTGCCGGAAAACCTTTAAATGAAGGCCAAATAAATATTCCAATTACTATAGGTGAATCCACCGTAGAACCCAACGATATAATAAGAGCTGACGCTGTAGGAGTAGTTTTTGTGCCTTCGCAAAACGTTAATGAAGTAGCCTTAAAAGTTGATATTGTCTTAAAGAAAGAAAAGATGATCGAAGAAGGGCTTAAGAGAGGACGAAATTTCAGTGAATTAATCTAGTTCGCGTGGATTTAATGACTATAACAAGACTTTTTATATCATTATGTTCATCAAAAACATAAATGGCGACAGATATAAATGACGTTTTTTTGCACAAAATGCCGACCCATTTGTTACTTGCAGTTGGAGGGCACAGTCGCACATATGTATCTGTCATTGCAAAGGAATGCGACTGCACTTATCCACACGCAGTGAAGATTCTCCAAGAAATGGAACAATTCGGCCTTGTAAAATCAGAAAAGCTTGGCAGAGTAAAATATGTAGAACTAACTGACTATGGAAGGAGTATAGAGAGCTCGCTGAAACATCTGACGAAAACCCTAGGAGCTAAAAACCGGTCAGATCACGAAGATCTGTCATATCTGTATCTAAAGATCGATAACATCGTCCAGAGAGTTGATAAGATAGGACAAGCGCTCAAGGAAAGTCACCACCCTACAGCAGAAGAAATCACGAAAATCGGAAGAAGGCTTGGACCCTATTATCGAGAACTGAGGATAGTGGAAGGACTTATTAAAGCTCAGCCAAATAGCTACATTAGTGAAAAAGTCTCAGTGGTCAAAAGCAAACTCGCTGAAATTAAAACTGAGATTGCGAGCAAGCAAATAAAAGCGTAGAACTATCTTACAGGGTAATAGTCCTTGACGCGAGTTGTATCTTCTAAAAATGGCGTGGATACTTCGTAAAGCACTGTATTAGTGCTTGCAACTATTGTATGCCTTTCGTTGGGCTTTATATGGACGGTGTCCCCCGCGACAAAGTACTCTCTTCGATCTTCAAATTGAATGTACCCCGTTCCCTGCATGATGAGCATTGTTTCATCTTTTCGCATATGATAATGATAAGAAGACTGGTACCCTTCTTTTAAAAACAACTCCTTTAAGAGATAGAGTTCGGTGTATATGAGTACCTTCTCATACCCCCACGGCTTCGGGGTTTTATTCTTAAACTCGTTAAATATGCGGGCTTTCCCATTTTCAGTGTAAAAAGTATCCCAAAAGTTATATTCACTGTAAATACCAAGATCACCTATATCGGCAAGCGTCGGAAAGAGTTCATCAAGCTCATCGCCAAGTTTAAAAGCTCGAAGTTGATAGCCGTTTCGTATGCAAAATATTCCTCCAAACACATCGTATGCTTCAGCATTCGTAAATCTGCCTGCATTCACGTTAATGAGATTACCAGATCTTGTTGACAAAGTCGTATAAATCATAATCGGGATCTGCGCTTGGTCGAATTTTATTATCATCTTTTTCAAGTTTAAATCAGTTACCACACCAGCGTCAATGACTAAGACATCATCATCGATTTGTTCGATTACTTCAATTGTACACTCAAAGGTTCTTGGCGCCTTCTTGTAAGCTAATTCTATTCCTTTGAACTCAGATCCTAGCTCCTTTTCCAAGTACTCAGATTTGAAATCCGTCATAAGTACTGCTTTATTGATGCCACTGCTCACGACATCAAGCAGCAGTTTGTCTATAACAGTTAGCCCTGGTTTTAATTCTATAAGTGCATTAGCTTGATCCTCAAACACGTTACGATTTTGTCCATAACCGTCGCAAAATATCAAACTCTGCATAAAACTCGTTTAATTTATTGCGCTACAGATATATGACTCTTTTTAATAACTTTGTCAGCTAGTTTCAGCAAATATGCATTGCGCAACACTGGAAAAAGTTGATTCAATTTTTATCGCCAAGGATAACGTTAATTAACTAATTGTTGGTATTATATAGTGCAAACGTTCTAACTTTAATAGTTTTGGAGAGAATCTCATGGATATAGTTATGGTGACGAGCTGGTCGCCGCGACACTGTGGAATAGCAACGTATAGTTCGGAACTCGTCGGCGCGTTAAGGAAGGCAGGTCACACAGTACACGTTATATGTCATAAGGATGAGGAATACGGGGGCCATAAGGAGACAGATGTCTATCCTGTCATCGATAATCGTGACCCAGGCTGGGACATAAAAATATATGAAACAGTAAAACGCATTAATCCAGATGTAGTCCATATACAACACGAATATGGACTCTATCTAACTAATGGAGACTTTAGTGGTCGGATTTTAACCTTGCTATACAGGCTAAAATTAGACAGAATTCCATCTGCAATGACTTATCACTCGATATATACCACTCTCGATCGGCCTGAAGCTATTTTTACCGATGTTAGCCTACGTCTTCTCGATTCTGCTATAGTCCATGCTGAGGTACAAAAATTGTTCCTTCCTTACAATCTTGACTGGGTTCCGGACAATGTTCACGTGATTTCACATGGCGCAAAAGATGTGATTCCCATACCTAATGCGAAAGAACGATTTGGTCTGATTAATAAAAAAGTTGCGCTCTGTATAGGCTGGTTCGAACCGAACAAGAGGTTTGAAGACGTCGTAAAAATATGGCCGGATGTGATTAAAGAGGCGGGCAAAGATGCTGTGCTTGTGATAGCTGGTGATGCACGACCGGGGTCCTCATCGGGCATTAGATATAAAGAAAAGCTCATAAAGGAAATAAATAACTCACCAGTAAAAGATAACATTAAAGTAATAATCGGCGCATTTGATCCTGATACTTATGATGCCATTGTATCAGCGGCTGATTTTGTTGTATTACCATATAAACACGCTTCGCAGAGTGGCAACTTAGCTCATGCCTTTGCGTTGAATAAGCCAGCAGTCGTATCGTCGTTGGAAGGACTAAAAGCTGAAATTGAGGCTAGTGGGGCCGGAATTGCTGTTCCCGTAGACAATCTTGATGAGCTACGGAAGTCAATAACGATTCTTCTTACCAGCGACTTGATTTTGGAGACTTATAGAGAGCACGCAAAGGGCTACGTGGCTAATTACATCGTATGGGAGAATATTGCAAAAAAGCACACGCTAGTTTACGAAAATGCGATAGATAGAGTACATTATGGGGTTAAGGCAAAAACGACGATGACTATTTGACAACAAATTTGCGTTATCAAATGCTGTTTAAAACAATTTTTAATGTATCCGGCCTCATCAACTTTTGTTAGACCCTCTAATACTGTGGTGTTACACGTGGTATACGTAAAAGAGTATATGTCTAGTCCTGTAATTTTTTTAGAACAGGAAAATACTGTTGAAAGTGCACTAACTATCCTAAAAGAGACGGGACATACTGGCTTTCCTATATTAGAAAACGATACACTTGTTGGGATAGTTACTACAGCAGATCTCATTGATGTAAAACTAACTGAGAGATTGGACAACATAATGACAAAAAATCCATTGTCAGCATCCCCAGATGATGACATCGTGAGTGTAGCCGGCGTAATGGCCTACAACCACATACATCACATGCCCATTGTGAGGGAAGGCAAAGTAGTTGGTATAGTCACGGGAACTGATATGTTACAGGCTATCGTTGAAAACATCATATCTGAAAATGTAGAGAAAATATTCACCTTTTTTCAGCGGCTGCATCCGAATGTAAAAGTCGGTCACACGCGGGTGTTGGTTTCGCAACTCATCCCCACACAAAAACTGTTAGAAGCATCAGAACTGCAGCGGCGAAACGATGAGTTCAAGCGGGGCGTTATTTATTCCATTGTCGTTGCAAAAAGAGGCAAACGAGTATATATCATTGATGGTCATCACAGAGCGTATCTTGCTTATAAACAAGGAATAAAAGAAATCCCTGCATTTTTCATTGAGGGTGAAGTAGGAATCATCAAATCATCGCAGAAACTTGGTTTACAGTCCCTGGATGATATGAAAATTATGCAATAAATGATGATATCATCCAAAATATTGTTTCATATCGGACGCTACTTTCTCCGGCATAGACTCAATTATCACCTCTTCATGCAACCTCTCCATATAACCAGCATCATTATTGTAATAGTTCTGTGGATATGGCCTTGCAATAATCCTCACAACAAGATTAAAGCTCTCATCATGACTTGGTGCGGAGAAGGTGCTGAGGTTGAAGCTATGTACTCCATATTGCGAATAAGCAGTGAAGACCCGTTTGAGTCCTTTACTAAAGTCCACTATTAATTCATCATCGAGGTCAAAAAGTGATGAAGGCTCGTCGAAAATAGCGCAGATTTCATCATTTCCTAATGGAACATAACTTGTGATCCACGAAACCTTTCCTATCTTACCAAGAAAACGTTCGTCTTCCCGCTGTTCATATTCTAATAATGTGAGCCAATAGTTTTTTTTGTGCTTCTTGTAATAATTTTTGCTCATCATGTAGTATATCCATGTTAAATTTGTAGGCTCTGAATCAACAGTAAGCTGTACATGGGGGTGAATGACGCTTGCACCTGCTGGAGGCAAAAAATTCCAGCTAAGAATCGGGTAAATTGCGCCCTCATCAGCAGACTTTACTGCGTTAAAGTACTTAACACTCGCATGGAAAGTATCAGAAAGTTGTCTAAGTGTGAACTCATCCAAGTTTAAAAAATGCTCTTTCGTTACCGTTGCTACAGCATGGTATTTAGCAAAAGGAAAAAGGTTCGGAAATACAGTCGTCTCGCCAAGTTTTATCCGTCCTTCAGGCACAAGATTTGGGGGGAACATAGGCGTAGTTGTTTTAATATTGTTTGGACAAAAATAGCAATTCTTTGCAGTAACTTCTATAAGGTCAGAGTATCCACGCCCTGTTTGTACTTGTTTTTTTCGCTCTGAGCGCTTTACATTAATCCTACATCGGCGACCTGTCAAAAGCTCTTTTCGATATTCTATTTTTTGTTTTTCTAAATTAAAATTATCCGTAGGACTAAGAAGTTCTGATTCAACAATGCGCTTACTAAAAAGGCTGTTCAGAATCTAGCCTCCTTAAAATTAAATACGTTTGACCTATTGTAGTTTGTTGGGCTCTTTCTTCTTTGAGCTGTCTAAGTTTAATCATGCAACAATCTTCCAAATCCGCTGCCACCTAAACAACTATGCTTGTTAGATGAGCTAGCTTATAAATCTTTTCTAAAAAACCTAGCCGAACTAGATGGCTAGATACTAGTGATGTTAATATTTCGAATTCGAATTTTTAAGGAAATTAAAAATTCTAAATAATGAAGTTCAATGAAAGTAAGGATCACTTTCTATTTTTATCATTAAGTACGGACAAAGCCAAAAAATATTTATGATATATGTTCGATCAGAAAAGATGAGTTAAAGTGCTATGATGTAACTTTGCATGTCACAGACCTATGTTTACAAATTCTAGATCCCCACTGTGACATCTTACAAAATTGAAGAGATAGGTAATGAAGAGAAAGCTTCTTGCAGCAACATTAATAGCGTCACTTGTAATAAGTGCCTCAGTCGGAATGGCTTCAAAAACAGCAGCAGCGACTGCCTACCCACGACCTATCGAATATCGAGTCGGGCTTCCACCTCAGTCGATTTGGGACGGCACAGTAGAATACTTTAGAGACAAGGGTTTCACGACAGTAGTTCTCATTGCTAACAGTGACTCACCTTATGACAAAGAGTTGCTAAAAATAAAACAAATGGGAATGTATCCGATACTTGACATTTCTCCCCTTATATGGGGGCAAGGCCGACTGGCATCTGTTCCAATCAATAATTTTCGTTACGCTTTTGACATATGGAAAAAGGCTGGATGGACCCATGTAGCCTCAGAAGGAGGGAGAAAAGGAGACCTCGATTGTTTAAAGGACTATTTTACTAAATTTACCTTTTATAATTGCGATAAGTGCGGGATATGGGATGATTTTCATGTTGAACCATTCACTACTGAAGTATCGTGGGAGACTTTTTACCAAGAAGAGATACCCTATATTCAGCAGGGGGCTATTCAGTCATACGATGCAGGAAAAGCACAGGGCATACTCGCGGGAGTGTGGGAACAAAATAACAAATGCTGTAGATTTGAAACCTACAAGGGACTCCTTGATTGGAGTTATGAGACACATGTGGGATTCACTCATTTCTGTGTTTGGTTCGATGTCGGTCCAACGCTCGATGATTACAAGAGATTAGGGTTTGAGACAATCATCTCACAATTGCAGCAATTCTATCCAGCAACAACAGGTCAGAGTTCGACTTCAGCTATATCCGTTAGAAATATTGCACTCGTACCTTCAGCGCCGTCATATTTGATGTGGGAAGTAACGTACACAGGTTCGGGGTACGGTGCGGTCGCGCCAGTTGCGGGGCTATTTGCCCAAACGGCGACACGTCCCGGATATGCATATCTCGGAATGCCGAAAGCTTATTACGTGTATGACTTGACAACGGGATCCTTCGACAGGACGTCAATTTCATATGGGTATGGTTGGTCAGAAGTTAAACCAGGACATACCTATTGGTTCTTCTCAGGGCCGGTCGTACCACCGCAGGCGAAGTGGGCAGTATACAATGCCCAAGCGTGGTACTATGGCGCTTACCGTGGCTCGGTGTATAATAACTGGCCGTATAAACCTCTACGATAAAAAAGTCATTTACGAACGTCCAGCGAGTCTGAACTAAAGTCTACAGTCCGTAAAGACTCATGAACGAATAATTTATAATTCATTACGCTGTTGGCGGCGCGCGTCGGAGCTTTATATGAGTGATGTCATCTATTCTAAAAGTGAAAATTAAGATATTATATGCGATAACATTTCTAGGTGTGTTTATTTACTTTATTTATTGATTTATTCACTTCACTCTCTCCTGAATCGAATAAGCTTCTTATAGCAAACTAAGAAATAAATCTTCAATGATCTGATAGAAGCACATAAAAACGTGCAGTCTGAGCATCATTTTACGATTCACTGCTTTTAGAAGCAATTCAACTAACAACAAATTTTAAAGCGCCTTCTGTGACAAACAACTTACGTTTTTATTGATATGATAATGAACTGTTGATTTGTCGTTTAAGAAAAATGAGAAGCTATTGCAATCTTAGATGAGATGATCTATTTTTCAATTGTTGCTCTAATGTTTTTATCTAAGATGGATTTAAATGCTTGCAGCACCAGCAACCTGCCGCTTTAATTTGGGCTTTGCAAATAGAATTTGTTATAGAATTTGATGCTGCAATAAAATGACATGTGGCATTTAAAACACAGCTACGTGTCCTGTTGTTGCCGTTGTAAAAACAATAATAATCGATATAACCAAAAATTGTTTTTCACATTTGATTCCTTCTTTTGGTAACTTTTTTCTCAATAAAAGATTTTATTTAATGCGGAACTTTTAGCAGTAATTATTCGTATTTAGGCAAGATCATCTGTTAAAAGTTGTATGTAGCAACCGTAAGCAATAATATTTTAACTTTCGGTAAAATTCCTATTTATATTACCTCGCCCCTACAATACAAAATAGAGACACATTTATACTCTCTGCCGCACTTGGTACTGTCTCAAAATTTACTACTGAAGACGTGGCTTTTTGTCTGACAGAAAAGAACAGCCCTGTCAACCTAACTTAATAGTGGTATATATGAATATCAAAAAAGAATTTGAATGCTTGCTGATTGTGACGATGTTGATGTTCTGCTTGCCAATTGCTGCCGCAGCGCCTATGCACGGATCGACGTACTCTAATCTTGGTACCCATTTAAATAGAAGAGCAGGTGCGATCTATCCACTTTGGGAGCAAGATCCGGGATCACCGAAGTTAACAGATCCATCGATACATATTATCATTAAGAGCTATCCTAAACAAGTAAATGTAGGACAGCATTTTTCCGTTGATGGATGCCTCATGCGAGGTAACACCGGCATAGGTAACGCAGAGATAAGACACCTAGGCGAAACTGGCTTTTTGTGGACAGTCACCACCAATGCGGACGGTTCTTTCACTGATAAAATTTGTTTTAAACAACAAGGCATTCAAGAGATAATGTACAGCTATTGGGGATCCGATAAAACAGATCTCTATTTGAGCGATATGATATGGATAAATGTCATTAATAAGTGACAGTTGGTCGTCACTTAGAGCAAAACGTTTCATTTGATTTTTGCTATTATTTTTTCCCCCCTAGTTTCTATTCTCCGATCATATTCATTTACCAAACTTGTAAATGGCTTTTATACACAAGTCAATTCCACATTATTAGCAAATATTATTTTGTCCTTATCATATCACTCATTTACGTGGTTTTCAATGTACACCAATCTCGTTAAATTATGCGTTGTCGCGCGGCAAAATTACCGCTTTGTCATGATGGATATATTAAAAGTTGTCACTTTTCACAAGACGAAAAACGGAGTTATACTTGGTTGACTTCACCTAATATTTTAAAAGACTAGGTGTTGAAATCATACTGAGAAATACATAGGTAGATTGAACAATAACGAACTAGAAACTAGTTTTTTAGAGCTCACAGAATGTTATTTTCCAGGTTTCAAATCGACTTGTTGGTACAGAATTCTCTTTTTTCAAACGGAATCTGTCTATAGTTTGTTGCGTGACTTCCTTGTTCTTTCTGTATAATTAGCATGTTTTTCAAATAAAACACGTCACATAACAGAATTACCAAGCATTAAAATGAATACGTGAAGGATTGACGATCTACTTCGACGGGATTTTCCGCTGAGTGCCCTATGGGAGTTGCACAGTGGGAGACATTCGCAGGCAGATTAAGTAATTTTTTTATTCCATCCACCAGGTCTTCGAAGGGTATACTGCCTTCCATACTGCGCTTAAGCCCGCGCTGAGGTGGTCAATAGTAAATTTTCCGCTGCTGCGGAACAATCTTGCACCCACAACTATGGAAATGTCTCTAGCTGCATATCTGCACAGATGACTGTTACCCCGGAGTATCTTTTCCCATCCGAGCAGTGGGGCTTATTTATTGTATTGCGTCTAACGTCTTTCACTCTTTGACTAGGTCAAAATGCCCGGTTGCTCATTTGCTGCTGGCAGTGCTCGCATATCCACCTCCATATGAAAAGAATTTCTGCGTCTTTCTGTCATAAGCTCTTTACACGTATCTGAGGTACTTCGTACTAAGTATCATCTTTGTATCGAGGCTTAGAAAAATTTTCGTTAACTTACATTGCTCTTCTCTAAACTTCGAGTTGAAGTAAGATGTAAAAACTGCTTTCGTCGCTTAACTCGAACCTAGCTTACGAGTTGTTTTTTAAGAAGCTTTCAATTACTGTTTCAAACTAGAAATGCATTCGAGTTATTGCGTGAACACATTTAAAAATTTCACTATTATAAATCTTCTCTCAAAAATGCATTCTCCCAGAAGTACGAATAAATTACTACAGCGATCTTTTTTTACCTAGCGATAGTCGAACACATCTTAAATAACTTTATAGACTGAGTGTAAAAAAGAAAGAAGATTAACTTTATCAACTCGTGGGTTGACATTACTCTGAAAGTAATTTGAAAAAATATCTTTTTATGCACAAAAAAACAAATTGGTAGAACGAACAAACCAACTTAAATGAGAATGCAGTGAGGGAAAACATCCATGCACCACACAACTGAGCCGGGTTCAGAGCCAAAGCTACTAGCAGTCCCCCCGGTCTTCATAGGTGATTCATTACACTTTGAAACAGAATATTTAGTTTTGAGACTGACCGATAAATTTCGAGAGGTCGAGAAGAGAGAACAACTGATCCGGAACGTGATACAGTGTATTAATAGCACGATCAAAGACGCTGCCGAAATGGGGCTGTTGCGAAAAGAGTGTGCCTTATATAAAATAGAAATCGATTCCGATAAAGTAAAAGCACAAACACAATTACATGAGCAACTCGTGGAACTTGGTGAACAGCATAAGTTGCTGGAGGCTGTGCTATCGGCCGTCAAAGAGGCTTCTAAATCCCCACGCTTTTTCACACCTGAAGAGATCAAGTCATTTTCGGTGGATTCAATAAGAATTGTTTTAGCTTCACTAAGCGGCAGAATCATCCGGTTTGAGAACTTAGGCGGCGATCATCCAATTGAACCCATCGAGACATCAGATCCTCGCGTTGTCGTTGCATTCATTCGCCATCAAATAGGCCACCCTGTGGTCGTTCGTTGAGGAGCCTGTTATATTTACGGCGTTCACACATTCCAGCAAAAGAATGTTTTAGGTAAAAAGAGACTACATGGAAACGATATCAGAATTATGAGATACTTATTGTCCCACTCCTCATCTCATACTGCCATTCTCATGCTAACAGTGACGCAAATTAATGCTTGATAAAAAAAACAAAACAACAAAACGACTATGCTTTCAACCGTGTAGTAGGTCGATATGGCCCTTGTTATGATAATAACAGTTTATGCATTTCAGAATATTCATATCTTCAATAAAATGTAAACTTCGTTAAAATGTAAAGGATTATCAAGGTTAAAAAAACTCAGTGTTTTATATGGTGTAATACTATACTCAAAAAAGTCAAACACAAAAAATAGCGATATCTTTATTCTCCTCCAATCAATATCGTTAAGTTGCATCCAAGTCCCTTTACTCCATTACAGTCATGGATAAACCAAGCTTGAGGGCACTTAGTTCGCATATTACTTCTTTTTCTTCTGTTACGTAGCCATTTTTTGTTAACAGCAGCCGATGTATGTAACAGCAAATTGTTATTGTCTTCTTATCTCATCCACGAGAACGCAGTTCCTAACAAGCGCCCTTCTCAACGTGTCATCGTTCATCAAACCGGATATTTGCTAACGGTGAGGCTGATGCTCTCAAACGACGCCTCTAAAACATTTTCATTCGTTTATTGCAAGATATTGCTTTGTGCTATGCTACGTAATGCAGCTCTCTCCCGTTATGTATGGAACTTACCTCTGTATATTCATTACATAAATACGCGTGAAACAATCGGGATTTATATTGGCCACAGTTCATGGCGCCATCATTTATAACTTAAAAATGGCAGACAATAAACATCATATAATTGCCCCGCCGATAGAAAAATATAGTACCACATTCCTTTTAAATCTACATATCTGATTAATCCCTACCCAAAATATGGCCATGGAACTGGCTATCGTAGTTTTTTAAAAAAAGGGCTCTTCTTCACGGTGGTAAATTATGACGTTGATCGACCTTGCAAAAAAAAGCACAATAACTAATGAGATGCGCGCTGTTGCGTCAGACGAGGGCGTAACACCAGAGTTCATCTGTCACGGTATCGCTAGCGGCAGAATTGTGATTCCTATAAGCCCGTACAGGAAGACGAGACCTGTTGGAATAGGAAAGGGGCTTAGAACCAAGGTGAACGCGTCGGTTGGGACTTCTACAGACATCGTGGATGTTGAAATGGAAGTCGAGAAGACAAAGATTGCCGAAAGCGCAGGTGCTGACACGATAATGGAGCTCTCAACTGGAGGTGACTTCTACGAGATAAGAAAGCGAGTTGTTGAGGCGACATCGCTTTCTGTTGGTAGCGTCCCTCTGTATCAAGCGTTTATTGAAGCCGCGAAAAAATTCGGTTCTATCGTCGATATGAGAGAGGACGACCTTTTCAGAATAACTGAAGAGCAGGCGAAACTCGGCACTAATTTTATGGCGATTCATACAGGTATAAACTGGATAACTCTTGATAGGCTTAAGGCTCAGGGGCGACACGGTGGGCTCTGCTCTCGAGGCGGCGCGTTGATGTCGGCTTGGATGGCCCACAATGAAAAAGAAAACCCACTTTATAGTGAGTTCGACTACTTGCTTGAAATATTAAAGCGCCATGAAGTTACGCTGAGTATGGGAAACGGCATGAGAGCAGGAGCTGTACACGACTCTACAGATAGAGCACAGATTCAAGAGCTCATCATAAATAGCGAGCTTTCGGAGAAGGCTCATAAGTTTGGAGTCCAGACGATGGTAGAGGGGCCTGGCCACATACCGATAGATGAGATTGAAGCGAATGTGATACTACAAAAGAGGCTGAGCGGAGAGAAACCGTTTTACATGCTGGGACCTCTTGTTACGGACATAGCTCCTGGATATGACAATATAGTCTCTTCAATTGGCGCCGCACTTTCATCTTCTTATGGGGCTGATTTCATTTGTTACGTTACTCCTGCAGAGCATCTCGCGCTACCCTATCCCGAAGATGTAAGAGTAGGTGTTATTAGCGCCAGGATAGCTGCCCACGTTGGCGATATGATAAAACTCGGGCGACGGGATAGCGATCTCGAAATGGCACATGCACGAAATGACCTCGATTGGTCGAAACAGTTCAAGCTCGCTATCGATCCAGATACTGCAGTGCAGATAAGGAAGGAGCGAATGCCATCGGATGCCAAGACATGCACGATGTGTGGTGAGTTCTGCGCTTACAAAGTAGTAAAGAATTACTTTGAACTTTAAGCTTTTAGCGAAGAGAATGGCTCCAGACGATTTTTTCTTTAAATACTCTACAAAGGCATATTGAAGCCTTTCTATCAAATAAATACCAAACTAGACGGAATATTAAGAGTGCGGCGCCTATCATTATATCAAATTGAAAACACATTTTCTTGTATAAGTAACGCTATTTACGATATTGTTATCACTGCTGAGTTATCTCTTATTGAGGGATCTGTCTTAAAAAAACGTATAAGTTCGCTTACATAGTAGTTTACTGTTGCCCATGTATTAGTCATTGAAAGCAAGTTGGTCGCGTATTCGTGCATTGAATAAAAACATTGAATCATGATGACAGTTTAGAATATAGGCTTGGCATTCCGGTTAATCTTGGATATGTTGTTTAGCATATTAGACTATCAACACAGAGATTGAAACTTGTAAAGTACTCCTGCGTAAAACTCTTATTAAAAAATAGTAAAAAATACCTGCTCATAGAATTACGAAAGTATCAAGAATTGCCATCTGCAAGGAGCTATATCAACACTCATAGCGCAAGATTTAAAAAGAAAGGATAGTTCCACGTCGCCACACGTCGTCTCTGATGTTTTCCTATTAGATGCCTTGTTGAATTCCACTTCATTCATGAAAAGCGCATATCCTCTTGCACCGTTTCCCTGTATCGTGGTGGTCTCGTGTCTTCCTTCGTCGGTTATAGCAAGGTAAGCAAAACAATCAGTGGTTTTGCCAACGGAAACATCGGTGTCAATTAAAAACAAGAGATAGAGCAGCCACCGTCAACAACTCGAGAAGCAAGCAGCTATTTCATCTTTCGCCTCCTTCCTCATTCATTGCTGTCGGTATGCGCGACGACGAACCTCGGATACGGGAGCTAATTTATAGTTTATGAGTCTGGGACCAGTTGGAAACTAGTTTCGCACCCTTCATTCATAACCTAGGAGTCTCAACATTCCATGCGGCTCTGTACTATCTATGTGCAGGCCCATATACGTGATACAGCTATGCAGGAGGTGATAAGGACATGAAAAGACAAGCATTAACAGCAACTGCGATTATTATTGTGCTCACTGCGGCTATGTTATTCGCTGGAGTAGTAAACGCACAGCAACCTACAACGGCAACTACACACAACGCCTACGGAACCACTACTCAAGTGTTGGGGCAAAACCCCGCTGCAGGGAATGACGCCTCAGCTTACTGCTGCCACCACTACGGAGGCTGTTGCCACCACTACGGAGGCTGTTGCCACCACGGACGGTGTTAAATGAGGTACGCAAAAAGTCCATAACATAGTTCAGACAACTGCTGCAGGATCAGAGAGACACACTGTGGCAGGAACAGTATGCATTTTAGGAGTGGTTATCCAGCTGTCCGAGGACCTGCGACCAAATGTCATAAGAGTTGAAAGATAAGCTGAATGATAGGCAATTGTCTACAAATAGGTTGAGATACATGTGTCATTAAAGCAGACCTATGGAGCATGCAGGTTTCGTTGGCATTTGTCATCTTGACACCCTCCTTCTTTTTTGACTTTCAAAGCTATAATTCTTGAAAGGAATAAGGAGTTAGCGTATAAGCAGACACCGTATACATATATACAACTGCAAAAGATCGTATAGCGTATGAAAAAACAGATGTTTGGCGCAATAATTTATAGAGCTTGTGTCTCGATCAATAATGTAGGGTTAGATGCGCCTTATTATCAACGAAAACAATACCTAGTATTTGCATATTATCAAAACAAGTTTTTCGCTTCAACGCAAACCTCCCTTTTTATGAAGAATGATAACTAAGAACTATATGGTCGAAACGTTATCAGCGTGACAAACATATGAAAAGCAAGATAAATAAACGGGTCGCTCTGCTTAGCATTATGCTACTCACGGGAATACTGATAGGGGCTATAGTTACTGCTTCGTGGTCGCAAAAGGCAGCCTCAGGAACAAGAGAAGAGTGCATAGCCATCATCAAGACACATCCGAATCACTTGACCCCTGAACAGCGTGAACACCGGCATGCACAGTATGAGGCACGACGGAATCAACTCCTCGGTATCGCCATGAAAGATGACAGGGTGCAAAAGATGGTCGAAGGGA
>DASPRZ010000039.1:0-27623 GCA_035624185.1 Candidatus Acidiferrales bacterium | reverse complement strand
AAGTTAGAATAAATGTAAGTTAGAATAAATGTAAGTTAGAATAAATGTAAGTTAGAATAAATGTAAGTTAGAATAAATGTAAGTTAGAATAAATGTAAGTTAGAATAAATGTAAGTTAGAACACCATAGCAGATATCGCACTTCTAAAAAACATCCAACTTAGATGGTTCGAAATGTGCAGTCAACAGTGATGAACCAATATAAAACATCTTCAAGAAAAACGGATATAGCATACTAAGATAGCTAAGACCGCATCACCCTGCATCTCTCATATCTCCATAGAGCCAACTTAAGCGCATGTTTGGCCCACACATCTTCTTTCTCTATGAAGCCAACATTGCTACATCAACAGCCTTAGCGACCTTAGTAGAGGTGTAGTAATGAACGATACTAGTGTGGTAACAGGTTATATTAAAATGTTTGCAAAAAAAATTGTATGTTATTAATTCTTTTTTAAAAATTCCGTAATGCGGAGCTGAGCGTTATGAATGTTCCCAATATAAAAGGGATTCTGTTGTCATGTTTTACGTTGCCGAATCCCTACAATTTTGATTGTTCTTTATTCCAGGCGCCTCTATAGAAGTCATCTCTCTCTCACATCATTCGAGTCGATTGGCCATTCTTTCAATTTGCAGGTGTGCCATTAGTCAGCACATCGATTATTTGGGCATGAAATGGTCGGTCAACAGCACATATAAAAGCAATTCCTGTAGCCGCTGCCCCAACCTCAATAGCATCACCATTCTCATCAGTGATAATCGCATTGCTCTCGCGTACCACCAGTTGGGCAGCTGCAATGTCATAGCTGCTCACGAGCCCTCTCGTATCTATTACTGCATCAATTTTCCCTGCCGCTACCAAACACATATCAAGGGCCACACTTCCCAGCGTTCTTACGATACACTTCTTCTCGAGCTCTATCAGGCCTCGTGGAACAGTCGGAACCCCATAAGAATAAACAGATATTATCGGCTTGTACCTCTGTATTTTCTTTGTTTCGAGTTTTTTTCCGTTAAAATATGCCCCCTTCCCCGCTTCAGCTGCGTAGACGTTCTTGAAGTTAGTTACTATAACGCCTATCTTAATATCGCTGAGAGTTACATCCTTATTTTTTTGCGCATACGCGAGAGAAGAACAAAAGTAGGGAAGATCAATCGAGGCGTTCGTGGAGCCATCGATGGGGTCGAAGATCAAAGTACACTCAGGGTACTTGCCGACTACCCTATCACCATACTCCTCAGAGATGACTCTCGCGTTTATTGCTCTATCACGCAGCTCATGCTCAAGCGTCTCCTCTGCTACGACATCAAATCTTCGTGTAACGTCACTTTTCTTAACATGGATAATGGTGGCGAAATCATCCGATGCTTTTATAAAGTCAAGCACGGAATCCATCGCTGCATTTGCGATATGGATGACCTCATCAATTTCCATTGAAAAGCTCTCCTATGCGCTTTACAATTTTCTCTGCGGCCTCTCGTGGGCCAATTTTTTCACTATCTATTACGATTTCTGGGTGATTCGTCTCTTCGTAGGGGACGTTTATTCCAGGAACAGTGGCATTCTTCGCAACGGCACTTTTATAAATCCCTTTTGGAGAGTACTCAGCTACCCGTTTTGATTCTCTCTCAATGCAAATTTCAAGCGTACACTTCACATAAATCTCAGCGAAGTTCGGTATCAGCTGTCGGGCGAGGTCTCGATAACCTTTACGATTCGCCGTTGCATCTACTATTACGTTTATGCCGCACTCCGTGAGTATTTTTGCCATGTACGCAAGCGATGCGTAGACAATACTCCGCTCTTCCTCAGTGTACTTTGGCTGAGGGGTAATTATCTTGCGCACCTCGTCAAGCTGTAATAATTTTAACCTCTCGCCACTGAGAAGGGTTTGCACCTCTCTTGCAATCGTCGTCTTTCCACTCCCAGGCAGCCCCGTTATCCATATAGCCCACGCCATAGCATTCATTATCCCTTTAGCAACGAGTTCACATCTTGGTAGTCAAACATTTCAACTTCAAGAATATTCTTGACGAAATTAAAGAGCTTAACTCTCACCTCTGAATCAAGGTGCGGGTACCACAAAGGGCTGGCGACGACGAGGCCCCGAAACGCATAGAAAGGCTGAACCACTTCCAGTAACTCTTCGTCTCCTGTTTTGTCGAGATAATTTTTTATGAACATGCAAAACAGAGTTTTAAACTCCTTTGACAATTTACCATATTTTTGAATTGAATAGAACAGGTAATTGATGCTCATGGCCGTAATGTCGTCGGCCGCCTCTCCGCACTCCCCTCGGCTCCTGTCAAGCGCGGTAAAGTCTAGTCCATCTCTGAACATCACGTTCCATGGGTGATAGTCTCCATGCACTATGCAGAGCCTGTAGCATCGATCCTTGAGGTTATATCGCCAGTCTATACATCGTTTTTCAAGTTTCAAAAACGCATCAGTTGAAAAAAATTCAAAGTCAGACGGATAGCTATCAATCAAGCCCATGATGAGTTCTCCGTGGCCAATAAGGTCTCTTATGCGCCGGGTGTATAAAACGGGATTGTTCCGCCGCTCCTTGTGGAGCTCCGATAGGTAGTCGGAAAGAGCCGCAGCACGAGCGACATCGAGATTGTCCAATATATCTGTGTTTTTGATTCTGTCGAGGTCTTTAAAGTATTCCACCCCTTCTACCTTGTCCATGAGGATGAAGTACTCTTCTGCATCGCCTGCCGAGCGCATCGCCCCCGCGGTCGTGAAATAACCGACATCGAGGGATCTTACGTGTCTCGGGAGCTTTCCGAACGTCGAATGCTGCCAGATTAATATCTGTGCCCTATCTGAAAAGTGGTCGTGGCCGAATCCCGCCTCTGGACGCATCGATGACAGAACGACAGATTTGCAATCGTCGTTGATCATAACGTCAATTTGGTATGGCTTTCCGTAGCCGAAGCCTTTAAGCTCTTCATCTGCGGGCATAAGGCCTAACTCTTTTATCTTTTTCACCTCTGCGTTATGCCCAAATACTTCTTTTATATAATCTTCAATAACTGACATGGTGTTTAAATACGCAAAATAGGGTACGTCTTTTTTATTCTTTATTTCATTAATGCCAATGATCGACCTCTAAGTGCCTATAGTCCAAGAGCTCAGATATTTCCTCTGTTCGTCTGTGAGCTTTTCAATTCCGATTCCGATTGCCCCCAATTTGAGTTCCGCGACTCGTCGATCTATCTCTACTGGGACACTGTACACCTTGCTCTCAAGATTTTTATGCTCAACAAGATATCTCACGCATAAAGCTTGGTTTGCAAAACTCATGTCCATGACCTCAGGAGGGTGACCAAACGCTGCTGACAGGTTTATGAGTCTCCCCTCTGCTAGGACATATATCCTCCTCCCATCGGTCATTAGGTACTCGTCAACGTTCTCCTTCACATTGGACTTACTAGCCATCATATTGAGGGCGTTGAGGTCAAGCTCTACGTTGAAGTGGCCTGAATTACATACGATGGCATGATCCTTCATAATGGCAAAATGCTCCTTGCGGATTACCGATATGTCTCCGGTTACGGTGATGAAGAGGTCTCCAACTCTTGCAGCATCAATCATCGGCATAACCCTAAAGCCATCCATCGCTGCTTCTAGAGCCTTTCTCGGTTCAACTTCGACGACGACTACATTTGCACCCAGCCCCTGGGCTCTCGCAGCTACACCTCTACCACACCACCCATAGCCTGCTATAACGACGGTCTTTCCGGCAAATAAGAAGTTTGTAGCGTTCATAATACCATGGAGTGTACTCTGACCAGTTCCATAGCGATTATCGAACATCATTTTGGTCTCTGCATCATTTACTGCTATTACTGGGTACTTTAGTCCGCCTTCTGCTGCCAAGGCCCGTAGGCGTATGACTCCGGTGGTAGTCTCCTCACACCCCCCTATGATGTCATCCAGATATTCTGTGTGCTTCTCGTGGATTGTGGCAATTACGTCGGCTCCGTCATCAAGGGTAATATGTGGTTTGATTTTCAACGCCTCTTCTATGCATTCATAGTACTGCTGTTCGTTTTCCCCCCTCAGCGCGCATACGTTGATCCCTTCTGACACAAGCGCTGCAGCTACGTCATCCTGAGTGCTAAGCGGGTTCGACCCCGTAACTGAGACGTTAGCCCCCCCAGCCTTTAAAACGTGAATAAGATTTGCGGTTTCAACCGTAACGTGCAAACAAGCTGTAATATTAACGTCGTGAAGAGGCTTTTCGCTCTCGAATTCTTCTTTTATTCTCTCAAGTACGGGCATATGTCTTCGGGCCCACTCAATGCGCTTTTTTCCCTCGCCAGCCAGATTTATATCTTTTATGATGTTCCTCATTAAGAGTCCTCTCGTTTCTGTCTATATTATTTGATAAAACTTACCACACATTTTATAACGGATACAATAGATACACCCATTGCTTATAAGTTCGTCGAACGAATCAAGTAAAATGAACAATCGTGATTACAATGAGTAGAGAAAGCATTCTATTTACCTCGGAGTCAGTAACTGAAGGACACCCCGACAAACTCTGTGATCGGATTTCGGATGCCGTCCTAGATTCAATCATTGTGAACGATCGAAAGGCGAGGGTGGCGTGTGAAACTGCCGTAACTACAGGGTTAGTAGTAGTAATCGGTGAGATCACAACCTTATGTTATGTTGACATACCGACGGTAGTGCGGGACGCGATACGCGAAACAGGATATACTGACGCAAAATTTGGCTTTGATGCTGACACGTGCGGGGTAATCGTATCGATCAAGGAGCAGTCACCAGACATTGCTCGAGGAGTTGTTAAATCGTGTGATTCCAACACTCCTTCAGAAGATGAGGCGAGCTTATACAGCGATATCCACGGAGCAGGGGATCAGGGCATGGTCTTTGGGTATGCGTGCAACGAAACGCCTGAGCTCATGCCGATGCCGATCTCACTAGCGCATCGGCTTGCATGGAGGCTTGCACAGGTTCGGAAAACAGGCGATATTCCCTATCTTGGTCCCGATGGAAAGACGCAAGTTACCGTGGAATACGTCGACGGCAAGCCGCACAGAGTCGATACTATCATTGTTTCGTCGCAGCACTTACCAGGTTTTGAAGATACTATTGAGCACGATTTAAGAGAACAGGTGATCAAGGAGGTAATCCCCGCACACATGATGGATGACGCGACGAAAATTTATGTAAATCCAACAGGTCGTTTCGTTATCGGCGGACCGCAGGGCGATGCAGGCATGACGGGGCGCAAAGTCATCGTCGACACGTACGGTGGAATTGCACGCCATGGAGGGGGCTGTTTCTCCGGCAAGGACCCTACGAAAGTCGACCGGTCAGCGGCGTATGCCGTTCGGTACATCGCAAAAAACATCGTTGCAGCTGGACTTGCCGATACGTGTGAGCTGCAAGTGTCATATGCAATAGGTGTCCCGGAACCAGTGTCGATGTGTATCGATACACGGGGGACTGCTAAGATACCTGAGGAAGCAATTTTAAAAATTGTGAAGAAGCATTGCAAGCTTACCCCTAAGTGGATCATTCAAACTCTTGACTTGCGCCGCCCAATTTACAAGCAGACAGCTGCGTATGGACACTTTGGCAGACGAGATGTTGATCTGCCGTGGGAGCGCACCGATCTTGCAGAACTTCTTAGACGTGAGGTCGCCGCTCTTGAAGAAGTGAAAAAGACGCCTGCACTAGTAGGCTAGCTATTATTCAAGTTAATCGAATTGAATACGAACTCTTAGTTGAAGTTGCGCTGTAAACGTGCCTTGTTCAAACGTGGGGCGGTCTATTGAAGATTGGGATTCTAGGAACAATCTCGTGGCGTACCCCACCCCGACATTATGGGCCATGGGAGACCGTCGTCTACAATCTGACTGAAGGACTTGTGGATAGAGGCTATGATGTAACACTTTTCGCGACGGGTGACTCCAAAACGAGAGCAAAACTCGAATGGGTATGCCCACACGGGTTCTATGAAGATCAGTCGCTTGATGCCGGAGTCTATCAATGGCTTCATATCTCTTCCGCACTAGAGAGGGCGCACGAGTTTGATATCGTCCATAGTCACTACGATTTTTATCCCCTCACGTTCACGCGGTTCATAAAAACCCCGCTGTTAACTACCATTCACGGGTTCTCATCTCATAACATACTGCCGGTGTATCATAAGTACAGGGACAACTACTATGTCTCCATAAGTGATGCTGATAGGGCGGAGGGCTTGAATTATCTCGCTACAGTGTACAACGGAGTCGATGTCAACGCGTTTGATTTTAACGACGAGGCGGGGGAGTATCTCCTATTCTTCGGACGCATTTCACATGATAAAGGCACCCATAGAGCTATCAAAGTGGCAAAACGGACTGGTATGACGCTTAAAATTGCAGGATTAGTGGCAAGTGAGCACCGAAAATATTTTGATGACTTCATCGTACCTCAAATAGATGGAGTGCAGATTCAGTATCTTGGAATGGTGGATGAAAAGACGAGAAATGACCTATTCAGAAATGCTTATGCTAACTTGCATTTGGTATCTTTTGCAGAGCCATTTGGTCTCACCATAGTCGAATCTCTTGCTTGTGGTACACCTGTAATCGCCATAAATAAAGGAAGCGTGCCTGAAATCATAATTGAGGGTAAGACCGGATTTATCGTGAATAGCCTAGATGAGGCGGTCGAGAGGGTCTATGAAGTAGGCGCCATCAACAGATCTGACTGCCGGAATCGGGCCGAGTTTTTTAGCATTGATAATATGGTAGATGGTTACGTTAAGGTTTACGACAGGATAATGGAGCTCGAAGCTCATCGTTAGGAACTTTCAGATGATCTCCGAAACCTTAAAAAAATTGTATAGATTCGCGCTTCCAGATGATACATCCTCTTTGATTTTTTATGCGTCGCTCGCATTATTTATCGCAATTTGGAACATCAACATATTTATAAACGATGAAGTAACGCTTGTAGGACAACTTTTTAACCTTGTACACGGCTCACTTTCGATGGCTATAATGCCCGATAAAATTTATGAGGGCTTGGGGTTTGGGAATTCTGCGCCGATTCTCGGTTTTACGTTAGGAGGAAAAGTGTACGCTTTCTACACTCATGCAGTGCCAGTGTTTGCGATCCCATTCTATTACCTCCTTTATATGGCTAACATCACAATTGGAATACGACTCTTCTTCGTAACTGTCGAGTCATTTTCGATATTTATGATCGCGATGCTAGTGGGAAAACGCTGCGGCAGGGCTCGGTTGGGAGTTTACGTCGGAATTTTCACTGCTCTTGTCGTGTTTAGTGTAAATGCGTACATTGGGAGCACGATGGCGCCGCTTGTGTTCGAACAGTGGGGGGCGCTTATGGCCATACAGTTGCTTAATATCGTGGCTACAGCGCTAGTAATGGTCATTTCGTACAGGATTTTTAATCGCTATTTCCAAAGTACCCGCTTAGGCGAATTCGGCGCGATGTACTTGCTCATCGCCACTCCACTCACTTTCTGGGCCGTAGCGTCAAAGGATCACGCGATATCTGTCTTTTTAATTGTGGCAAGTATTGGAAGTTTCTATAAGTATCTATTAGAGGGAAAAACAGTGAATCGGTACATATCGTACGCGCTCGTGGGGCTCACAGTGTGGGTGCGGATTTTTGACGCCGTCCCTCTTTTTGCAGCAATTTTTGTAACTGATATAGTGACATCGAGGGGAAAGGTAAAGAGCTCACTAACAGCATTTGCAACGGTCATACTTTCACTTATACCGTATTTCATTAACAACTACCTGTTGTTTGGAAATCCATTGTTATCTCCGGTTTATCTTAGTGCTCATCAAGAGCTTGCAAGTGAAAGTTCTGTGGCAACCTCTGGCAGCAGCTCAAGCATTCCTGGACTTCTGTTGAAGATTCCATCTCTCTTTCTGAACACATGGAAACCTGAATTTCTCCCTTATATCCCTCAAAACCTCTTCAATGCATTATTCTATGTAAATATGCCCGTTACGCTCTCGCTCTTCCAAATATGTCCCCTCCTTATACTGCCAGTCATTGCAGGTGTGCTGTATTTAGCGAGAACGCTTGTCGGCAAACTGAGATCTGGGCCATCGAATCCCCTCAATATTAGTGGGGGTTTCGCTCTAAATCTCGTATTTGCTATCTATATTGCGGCTCATCTTCTTGCCTATGCACCGTTTGGGGATCAGGGATTTGGGCTAGATATGAGATACTATGTACCTCTTTACGTGCCACTCCTGTTCTTTTCGCTGGTAGTGATCAAGGACGTGGTCAAACGTGGAGGATTTATCACGAGGTCGTATATCTTTTCTTGGGCAATCTTAATTTTTGTTGCAGCATATATCGTTCACATCCCGTTAAACTTAGATAGCATTGTAAAGGGAATTGGTTTTTCGTTCAACCGAACAATTGGGACAGCTACCTTACTAAGCATGGCCCTGTTTATACCTTACTTAATAGGTTTTAAGGGTAACTTAAAGTGGCTTTCGGTTCTGGTTGGATTTGCGACGTTTGTATCGTCCTGCTGGCTTTTTGTCGCTGTCTTAATATGGCAAAAGACCCCATTAGGTGTTCCGCGTCCCGGTATGATGCTTCCGTTGATGGATGTCGTAAATAAGGCGATGATTAGTCTAGCTGTTTCGATCAGATGAGTCAGTCGACCGTGGGCTAACTATCGTTTGCGTCTTTCTGGCTTTATTGGAGTTCTTGTGTTATGCCTACCACGACTTTTCCTTACGGCTTCGCCATCAACATACTCATACAAGTCGAGAAATTTATCTAGCTTTTCGAGGAAGCTTTCTGGAGAGTTAATGTTCGAATTCATGTTGCTTCTTCTTGTATCCATCATCTGTCTCTGACTCACATCTGCCCCTCTACGCACATCTGCCCCTCTACGCACATCTGCCCCCCCATACGCGGCTTCGGGCGCCCATCGGTAGGCCGTACGTGTCAGTCCTAAGAGGAAGTAGAAGACAAACAGCACCAATGCACTCAGCATAAATATTCCAGGTGAACTTGTTCCGAAGACCAAGAACAATACACTCAGTGATGCTATTGGATATACCGTAAGGATCACTGTGGGTATTATTCTTCTGTTTAAGCTCAGAGCAAAATAAACCACGATGGTGGGGACGAGGAAAATGCTGAAATACGAAAAAGACCTTAAAAACAAGGCGAGTTTATAGGATGCATAGAATGCTGATTCAGGGGTAAGGGAGCTGTATATCGACAGTACAAGAACGCTGAAGACGAGGTACATCAAAGCCGGTAAGCTCAGTACATCTGTTAATCCAAAACCGTAGTCGCCTCGAGCATCATGACTCTCGTCGTTTATCGTTTTTCTGTATGGTTCTTGCATCTGCTTACTTACGTCATGGTACGCATGGCTATATTTAAATTATTTTGTTCTTGGGGCTAACAATCAACTATAATTCCTTTGAAGAATAGTCAAAGTTATAAATGGACATTTGGACAATTTTAAACTGCTAGATGCTGCTGTATGAGTAATTTCATATAAATTGAGGTATTAACTCTTATACCTTAACTCTGATATGGATCCGATCTCTTTTGATCAAGATACAACTCTTTCCATTTACAGCTAACACGCATTAGTTAATGAAAGAGTTGCCCTAAAATAGAAAGATAGTGCCCAAGCTGAATGAAACTTCAACATACACTAGAAATTTTTGTCGTATGGAGATCAAATCACTTAATTTATATAGTGCATCGTAATGAATATTGACAATAGCAAAAAAAAGACTGCATAATGGTGCCGCAAAATAAGTTCATGTGTTAGCTCCCTGTAGCCGTTATTAATATGCGAGGGGATTGTTAAGGAGACTTCGATCTCACGATAGTTCGTTTTGTGAGTATTGCGTCTATGCAATTGGGATGAGACAACGAGGGAAGAAGAGCTGATGCCAAAGAGTGGAGAGATATTCAGAGAGTTGGCTGAACTGCTACCACTTTCTGTCATCGAAATTGATGAGAAAGGCGATCTTGTGTTCGCCAACCATGATGCGCTCAACTCTTTTGGGTATGCACAAGATGATTTAAGTGAAGGATTGAGCATTTTCCAAATGGTGGCTCCTGAAGACCGAGAAAAGGTTGAGGAGAATGTTCAGAGGATTTTAAGTGGAAAAGAGACATTTGGGAACGAATACTTAGCGCAGAGAAAAGACGGGAGTACATTTCCAGTCATTATACTTGCAAGTCCCATAATTTCTGAACATGGCCCTAAAGGTGTAAGGGGAATTGTTATTAATATTACGGAGCGCAAACGTGCAGAGGAGACTTTGAGATGGATGGCATCTCAGATTGAGCAGCAAGCGCGAGCGCTAGATGAAATACTGTCAGCTTCTCCCGACCACATCTACATGTTTGAAAGACCAGGGAAAATTACCTATGCAAGTAGAGCGGCTGCACTGGCATTAGGGGTCAAGCAAGTTGAGATGGTTGGCAAGACATGGCGAGATTTGGATTTCCCACCTGACACTAAGGAGAAGTTTGAAACCCAGTTAGAACAGGTGTTTATCACAGGACAGCAGGTCGTAGACGAAACGAGGTTTCCTGTGGTTGATGGGATTAGATATTACGAATACATCCTAACCCCTATACGTGGAGCAGACTACGACATTGAGGCCGTAGTGTTTACCTCTAGGGACATCACAAAACGCAAACATATGGAAGACGCTCTTCGTAAAGCTCAGGACGAATTGGAATGGCGAGTCGATGAACGGACCGAAGAGCTAAAAAATGCATATGAGACATTGCAGGTTGAGACTACTGAGCGTCAAAAAGTTGAGGCGACACTACGAAAGCACGCAGAGATGCTTGACCTCGCTAATGATACCATAATGATCCGCAACCTTGATAATACAATAACCTATTGGAATTACGGCGCAGAGCAGCTCTATGGGTGGAGTAAAGAAGAGATACAAGGACAGTACGTCGATCAGATCCTGCAAACGACTTATCCAAATCCTATTGAAGAGATCAAAGATACACTGTTGCGTGAGGGGTATTGGGAAGGTGAACTCACTCACGCCAAACGTAATGGCACGAGAATAACTGTGTCGAGTCGTTGGACGTTGCAGAGAGACGATGAAGGCACTCCTATAGCAATTCTTGAGATCAACAATGACATCACCGAGCGCAAACAAGCAGAAGCGAAGATTACCCGCCTCAATCGACTCTACACCGTATTGAGCAAAACCAATGAGGCGATGTGGCGCATCCGTGAACCAAAGAAACTGTACGAAGAGACGTGTCGCATTGTCGTCGAAGATGGATTGTTCCGGATGGCGTGGATTGGTAAGATAGAGCCTCATACCCATCTGGTAAAGCCGATCGCCTACTGGGGATTTGAAGACGGGTACCTCGATTCGGTTACCATTTCTGCAGAAGACATTCCGGAGGGCCGCGGTCCGACAGGAACTGCAATTCGCGATGGGAGATATGACATTTGCAATGACTTTGACGACCCTCGAATGCGACTCTGGCGCTCAGAAGCATTAAAACGTGATTACCATTCATGTGCCGCAGTCCCGTTGATAATAGGGACGCGTGTCATAGGGGCCTTGACTCTTTACGCGAAAGAGCGAGATTTCTTCGACGATGAAGAAATTCAATTGATCAAACAGTTGGTAGATGACGTGGTCTTTGCCATAGAATTTATGGAGCATGAGAAGAAGCGCAAAAGAGCGGAAAATGATCTGCGAAAAAGTGAACAGCGGTGGCGAGCAATCTTCAATAATGTAGTTTTACCTGTAGCCCTTTTTGATTTGGATGGCTGCATCCTAATGGCGAACAATGCTATCTGTCGCTTCCTCGGATACCCGCTGGAAGAACTCGCAGGAGTCCATTTTTCAAAGTTTACCTCTCTTGAAGATCTGGATCTTGACATGAACTTGTATAAAGACCTGATGAAAGGCGTGGCTGACAGTTATTTGGGAGACCACTATCAGATAGACAAGAGATACGTGCGAAAAGATGGAAAAATCGTTTGGGGGCGGCAGAGCGTAACATTAGTCAAGGACAACCGAGGTCACCCTCAGTACACAGTCATAGTTTGCGAAGATATAACCAAGCAGAAGAATGCAGAGGAAAGCAGGAGAATCCACCAAAAAGTGAGAGCTCATTAACTGAATGAACTTAATAAAACGTTCATAACCTTTCTATTTTTTTCCTTAAGGGCTGTATCAAGGAAAAAGGGTTCACGGTATTAGAAAAGACAGGTAACTTTTTTAATCTTATAGCAGAATGCGATAGAGCTGAAATTAGTTCCCAGTCACACCATTAATATCGTAAATTTGAATGTTATTTGCTAATAGTTCGTCGAGTAAGAGGTATTTTATAAATTTGAGAGGCCGTTGGTAAAAACTGCACAAAATGGAAAGCAGATTGTTGCAAAATGAAAGTATCTTTGCTTGTCGTTACAATTTTGCTTGAAGCCATATACTAGACGCAATGAGCGTTGCGTGACTGGGTAAAGCAAGCACGTTCACGCACAAATTCAGTTGCGTAGACTGACAATGGCGTCTAAAGTTTAGCAGCGGAATCTTTTTCTAACTATGTCACTTAAAAAAGCGCTTGCTAGGAGCAAACGTCAGAGGAAATGTGTGACGTCTCACGCGCAGAGTCGCGTCCATGGTTTTAAGATGTGACGTCTCACCGTTTTAGGATCAACTGTGGACATTATGACGCACATGTCTGAATCATACGGTTGGCCGACACAACGATCGGATTTGAAATGCGAATCATCTCATCTCAAAAAGCTACAAGTTGTTTGTGCTTGTAAAACTATAAACGTTAAAGTGTCTAAAAGATTAAAAGCCTAAGAACAAGAAGCATTCTTTTAAGTTATTTGAGTGCGCTAAACTCACGACATAAGGATCTATCAAAATGAAACAGGAGATAAGAGAAGATACACCGATTTTAGTTACCTGCGGTCTCCCTTACGTGAACGGGCCGTGTCATATAGGACATCTTAGGACATATATCCCGGCAGATATTTATGTGAGATGCCTCAGGAAACTTGGATATAACGTACTGTTTGTCTGCGGCTCCGATACCCATGGTACGCCTATCGTGATTAATGCCGAGGAGGCGGGCACGACGCCTGAAAAATTTACCGAGCGCTATCATAAGTACTGGGCAGAGACCTTTCCAAAGCTCGGAGTGGAATTCAACCACTATGGGACTACAGATTCGCAAACCAACCATGCTAGGACGCAAGAGATAGTGAGGACTCTTATCGAGAGGGGTTACGTCTATTCGAAGGTAATCCAGCTGGCATACTGTCCAGAATGCGATCGGTTTCTGCCCGATAGGTATGTGGAAGGCGTCTGCCTGTTTTGCGGAATGCCTGCACGGGGTGATGAGTGCGATCAAGGATGTGGACGACATCTTGAACCGGGCGAAGTCTTGAACCCAAAATGCAAGGTTTGTAACTCTGAAGCGGTGTACAAGCCTGAAACGCACTACTTCTTTAAACTCTCTGAATTCAAGGATTTTCTACTCGACTATTTGAAAACCCTCGGTGGGACTTCAAACGCTCGAAATTATGCGAGAGAGTGGGTTCTTCACGAACTCAATGATTGGTGCATCACAAGAAACCTTCGTTGGGGAGTGAAATTTCCCGGAACGGATCTCGTCGTGTACGTGTGGGTTGACGCTCCGATTGGTTACATCTCTTTCACTGAGGAGGCTACGAGTGAGTGGGAGGATTACTGGAGGGGCGACTCTCGGATCATTCATTTTATCGGGGGGGATATTATATACCACCACTGCGTTTTTTGGCCAGCGATACTCAAAGGTGCAAGTTATACCCTGCCGTCCGAAATCGTAGCGTCCGGTATGGTAAAAGTCGATAACAAGACCTTTTCGAAGAGTCGTGGATATGTTGTGTGGATAGATGAAGATTATTTTGATAAAGGGTTCCATCCCGATCAGCTGAGGTACTACCTCGCAGGTTATACCTCTCACACGAAGGAGCTGAACTTCTCGTGGAAGGTCTTCGGTGAGAAAGTAAATAATGAACTCGTTGGCTCACTTGGTAACTTCATATACCGAACATTACTCTTTACACAGAAGAATTTCGGCGGCATTCCTGACGGAGAGCTTGAAAAAGAAGTGCTTGAACGAATAATCGAGACGAAGGAAAAAGTAATAAGTGCTCTTGAGGATTTTGAATTCAAGAAAATCGTTGACTCGATTATGGCGCTTTCTGATTTTGGGAATACCTACTTCCAGTCACACGAGGTTTGGAAACTTATAAAAGCCGACAGAAACGCCTGTGCCAATGTGTTGAAGAACAGCCTTCAGATAATAAAAGCACTCTCCATATTTTTTGAGCCGGTTATGCCCTCTACTATGCAACGAGTGCAGGCACAACTTTATCTGACATCAGCCCACTTTGATGATGTAACAGTGGAAATAGCGCCCATTACATTATCCAAGCCTGAAATGCCGTTTACGAAGATAGAGGAACTGCAAATCGTTGAGATGTCCGGCCTATTAGAAGAACGCATGTCAGGTGCCGAACGTCAAATGGGGGAACGGAAGATGGAGACTGTCACCATTGATGATTTTAAGAAGATGGATATACGTGTCGCCAAGATAATCTGTGCCGAAAAAGTGAACAAATCTGATAAGCTCTTAAAAGTAACCGTCGACATTGGCGGCGAGTCGAGACAAGTTGTTGCTGGTATTGCAAAGGAGTATGACCTTGATGAGCTTGTAGGGAAGGAAGTCGTGTTACTTGCTAACATGGCGCCAATAAAACTCATGGGAATTGAATCTCGCGGTATGATACTCGCTGCTGACAATGACGGAAGACCAGTGGTTCTTACTCCGTTGAAGGATGTGCCGGTAGGCACTAAGGTAAAATGAGACAACAAGAGTGACCAAGCTTGACACAAGACGAAAAAGGGCAAGAACGACTAGTCATAACGGTGACGGGATCAGATCATCCTGGAATCATAGCGGCCGTTACGGGCTTGTTTGCAAGATTTGACGCAAATATCGAAGATTTGAGCCAAACGGTTGTTGCAGGATTATTTACAATGATAATGATCGTGAGTATTGGTGATGCAAACTTTGATGAACTTAAAAAAGCTCTCGAAAATGTAGGAGCAACTCAAGGAGTGAGAGTTACAGTTCAGCATGAGGATATCTTCAGATATATGCATCGGATCTAGCGAGCTTGTTTCAATGTGATACACTTAAGATATTTTTTGTTACTTATAAGAAACCCGCGAACGGGCCTCTTTCCTCATTGTACCATAGTGCCCGGCAACTCTAATACGATGAAATTGACTAAAAACTACGAAGCTGCGCTATTCCACATAGAAAGGTAGCGTGAAGTAAAACGTTGACCCTCTTCCCAGCTTTGATTTCACCCATATCTTCCCGTTGTGCCGCTCCACAATCTTCTTACAGAGTGCTAAACCCACCCCCGTTCCCGGATATTACTCTGTCGTATGTAACCGTTCGAATATCGTAAAGATCTTATCGGCGTACTGCATGTCCATGCCGATGCCGTTATCCTTTATGGAAAACCGCCACGTGTTTCGTCCTCCGTCGAGCATCGCGTCAATCTGCACTTCGGGCGGCCTCTCACTTCGAAACTTAATCGCGTTTCCGATGAGGTTCTGGAAAAGTTGAATGAGCTGCGTTTGATCTCCCATTACGGTCGGCAGCGGTTTGTCAGGCAGCGTAATCTTGACCTCGCTCTCCTCTACGGAGGCCTCAAGATTGTCGATGGCGTTCTGGGCAACGTTATCGCAGTGCACCGCTGTGAATACCTCTCCGCGGGTTGTCACCCGGGAATAGTCGAGTAGGGCCCTTATCAGTTGTTGCATGTGCTTTGCGCCGCCGATCGCATAATTGATGAACGTCTCTGCCTCCTCGCCGAGCTCGTCTTTGTACCCCCGTTCGAGAAGTCCAATCGCGCTCGACACCGTCCGGAGCGGTTCTTGTAAGTCGTGTGAAGCAATATAGGCGAACTGTTCGAGCTCCTTGTTGGAGCGTTGGAACTCCTCGGTGGTTACCCGAAGCTCCTCCTCGGTCACTTTACGCTCTTCTATCTCCTCTTGCAGGTCGAAGGTGCGCTCTTTCACACGTTCCTCAAGGGTTTCGTTCGCGAAGCGGAGCTCTTCGTTTGTTGACTGGAGCTCCTCGTTGAGCGCTTGCACCTCCTCGTGTGCCTTCTGGAGCGCTTCCTCGGCCTTCTTCCGCTCAGTAACGTCTCTTGCTGCGGCAAAGACACCCTGAATCTCCCCTGCTTCATTGCCGTATACTGCGGCGTTGTAGAGGACGTCGGTTATTTTACCGGACGTATGACGGATAGCTAAGGGATAATCCCATACATAGCCATTTTTGAAAACCTGCTCGTAGCCCTTCCTCGCCTTTTCGGGCTTAGTGAAATAGCTGCTAAAGTCGCTCCCGATTAATTGTTCACGAGGAGCACCTGTGACTTCCTCTGTTGCTTTATTAACATCGGTGATCTTACCTTCAACGCTGATGGTGACCAACGGATCGAGACTTGCTTCAATAAGGCTCCTCGAGTATAACGAGGCAGCACGTACCTCCTCCGAAGCTTTCCGGAGCTCTTCTTCAACAACCGTTCGCTCCCCGATCTCATTCTGAAGCTCAATAGTACGCTCTTCCACGCGTTCCTCAAGGAATTCGTTCACGAAGCGGAGCTCTTGGTTGAGCGATTGCATCTCCTCATGCGCCTTCTGGAGCTCTAAATCCTTCTGTCTACGGTACATCATCTCGCCAACTAGCCGTGCTGATGTCTTCAGTCGGTCTTTTGCAAGTTCGATAATATATGGAGGACGCGATTGGTACGCCTCAGCTTCTTCTCGAAGATTTCCGATATTGTTGATGCCGTATAAGTCCGCAACAGCTTGCAGTGTGACAGGATCAGTGGGCGGATCACCGTAGCCAAAGTTCATGGATCCGACGATCCTTTTATCAGCATAAATAGGCACGGCATAGATGTGAATTCCTCCGTTACACTTGATATCAACCGGTCTGCCAGTCTCGATAGAAGTCTTGGAAGCATCAGTCCAGCACGATTCGTGACAGAGCCATTTGCCGCTCCGGAGGGCTTCAGCGTTGTCTTCCGTTCCACAGCGCTCCCGAGAGGCAAGGTCGAGCAACCGACACCATCCCGATGTGAAGAGGCCGAGCGCATAACTTCCATCTCGCTCGTACACCGCAGCCGATGTGTCAAGGAGCTCATGGTAATCATCTACGATATCGGCGAGCATATCCTCTCCAACTGAATCGGCAATGACACGGCTCGTGTTAAGCGCAGTGACATCCCCATATGGCTGAATTTGTCGCTCGTGCCGACGATCACTTGGGACGGTTTCCCTCGTTAATAGCCATTCAATCCTTTTCAATGATTCTTCTGCCTTCTTTCGCTCCGTGATATCTCTTCCATAAAAGTTCGCACACCCGGCGTCGACGATGGGCGCTACAAAAAAATCGTAAATACGTGAACGTTCCTCAACCTCGATTGTTTTGTTCGCTTGATTCGACAGTGCTTCAATCGCTGCATCACGCAATGGTTGAGGGGCAACGCCGCTCTTAGTACCGTCCCAATCCTCGAGTAATCTTTTTGCAGGCTTATTTGCGTAGAGGATCTCCCCTTCTGCATTCAGTCGCATCACTGGATTGGGACTCTCTTTAGGGAACTTCGCTAAGCGCTCAGCATGTTTTTCTGCCCGCTTCCGCTCCTCAGTCTCTTTCTGCAGCTCGTTAGTGCGCTCTTCGACCTTCTGCTCAAGTTCATGGTGCGCCCGTTGGAGGGCCACCTCTGCTTCCTTACGGTGCACCACATCCTCAACCACCGACCACGTCTCACCTTTCTTTATAATCGTTCCGCCATGATTCCGTATCACGTCTGTGACATCGCTGCCGCTGCACTTCTCCAAGCTATAAGGACATACTGCAATAATTCGATGTCCTTCAAGGGCGTCGTTTACCGTCTCTTCATAGTCGGTGAATGCATCCCAGAGGTCTTGCTCAATCCAAAAAGTGTTGCCGGCAAGGCGCATACCTTCGAAGCCACGGTTCAACGCCTCCTGTTCTTTCTCAAGCCACCACTGTATAACGCGGTCTGCGTCAAACGTTCCGCCCTTCATGTGGACTTCTGTGTAGGGAAGAATGAAGAGCTGCCCTTTTTCAATATACTGGGCAATATCAGGAACGACTTTCTCGAGCGCCGCGGCAGCCTCCCTTTCCTTGAGGGGCTCGGACGTTACCCACACGCATGCTTCGTTGCTTCTCAACCCTTCAGCGAAGTAGGGCACGAGAATCTCTGTTAAGTCATGCTTGCTTTCGTAGAACTGACAGAGGTGTGTTCCCCATGGTATGTCGCCGACAAAATCCAGGCCAAACTTTCGAGCGGTAGTCATCGTTTTTCCTGAGGGGATTAACGTTATCGATAATTAAGCATAGCGATTCGTTGTAAAAATACTTTATTGCTGCATCGCCAAGCAATCTCAGAAGAATGAGGAAAAAACAGATGCCGAATGGCTATTCATACAAACCTCAACACTATACGGCATAGTTGTAGTTCGAAGATGCCGAGTGAATTGCGAACAATGTTTGTATTTAACAGCTGTACTATCTCTTTTAATCACCCGTCATCCGCTCTCGCTTCGCCATGGAAGACTTTACTCTCCTCTATCGCGTGTATCAAAGCCGAAACATTTGAAAAGGTAATAACCGCTCCATCAATCACGTTGTCAATCGTGCGGTATAGCATGATGCGCGCGAGATAACAATCCCCATCTTTTGTCACAACCTGAACTTCCTTCGAAGTGAGATGCTCAAGCACATCGTGGATGTCATCGATGAGAGTATTATCTTCTAAGTTTGTAACTAGATCGGTGATTGAACGACCGACGTCGCTTGGAATAAGGTTGACGATCCTTGTCGCCTGAGGAGTGAACCGTTTTACTTTCAACGAGTTATCCACAAAGATGGTTGCTATTTCTGTGCTGTTCAACAAATTTCTCATGTCGTCGTTTGCTCTTGACAGTGAGTCATTTTTGACCTTCAACTCTGAATTGACTGTGATGAGCTCCTCATTGAGAGACTGTAACTCTTCGCGTGAGGTCTTTAACTCTTCATTTGTGCTTTGTAGTTCCTCGTTTGTCGATTGGAGCTCTTCCATAGTAGATTTGAATTCTTCTTGAGCGGTTTCCATCTCTTCAATTGTAGTCTGTAGGCGCTCTTTATAGAACCGTAATTCTTGCTCTAATTGTAGTTCTATCTCATTCTTTGTGTGGCCTATTTTTCGCGTTTGTTTAGGCGCTTTCGGAGGTAAGACATCCTCAAAAGTAATGAGCAATGTGTTGCCCATGTCTTTTATGTCATGCAGCGGCCTTACGGTGAGGTTGATTATCTGTGTATCCCCATTCGTTTTAACTGGAATTCCGCTTACAACAAGTCTACTTCTATCTCTAAGCGCTTTATAAACAGTGTTTCCAAGTTCAGTCCTCAGCCCTTCCCGTGCCATCGAGTAGATGTTGAAGCGCGCTTTTCCACTAGTCGGCTCGAGATATTTTCCAGTCCGCCCATAGAAATAGATGATATCTCCTTCCTTGTCAACGATCACAGCCGGAGGTGCATACTCTTCTAAAAGGATATGTTGTGTTCTGTCTTTGAGAGTGACTTCAACTTCCTTTGTGGTTCCTTGGAGACCCTCGCCGTGAATTGTAGGTATCACATATGGAAACTCAATCCCGCGTGGTGGGTATGTATTTCCGCTGCGTGCATAAATTCTCCATTTATGGTCGACTACCTTGAAGAGAGTCTCAAAGCTACCTACTGATTCAGATGGCCCTAAAAAGAGAATACCATTAGGATTTAAGCCGTAAGCAAATATTGGTAAAAGTCGCTTCTGTAATTCTGGAGTGAAATAAATCAGGAGGTTTCGGCAGCACAATATATCCAGCTTGGTGAATGGTGGGTCCGCAATGATATTCTGGGGGGCAAAGACTACCAGATCTCTAATCTCTTTTTTGACGCGATATTTATCATCCTCTCGTATGAAAAACCGAGAAATTCGCTCAGGGCTGACATCTAATGCGATATTGGCAGGGTATACTCCCTGCCGAGCAACGTCGATTGCATCGGAATCAATATCTGTTCCGAATATCTGTATGGTGAAGTCACGGCGAGGGCTGAGCATATTCAAGCTCTCCTTGAGGATAATTGCAATAGAGTAGGCTTCTTCTCCTGTGGAGCACCCTGGCGCCCAGACCCGTATTGTAGATCCATCTTCTTTGTCACTAAGGAGAGGTGAAAGCACCGCTTCCTTTAGTGCGTCCCAAGCATCACGGTCCCTGAAAAAATTGGTAACGCCGATTAACAGCTCCTTAAAGAGGGTGGTGACCTCCTGCTCATTCTTTTGGAGGTACGATACATAATCGTTGATCGAGTCAATCTGATGGAGCCCCATTCGTCGTTCAATGCGGCGATAGAGCATATTTTTCTTGTAGAGGCTAAAATCGTGGCCCGTACGCACACGAAGTAGTACAAGTATTTTCTCCAATGCAGACAACTCTCTCTTCGGTGGTGGGGGTTCAAACGGAATTTTTACCACGCGCTTGACGTATGCTACCAGCTTTTCGGGTAACCTTTCTGCGGGCGCGTCAAAATCCACGAGACCAGTCGAAAGTGCACTCTGTGGCATCCCGCTAAAGCCGGCAGAGAGAGGATCCTGCACCATCACCATGCCGAGTTTTTCCTTAATCGCCTTCACCCCGAGCGTGCCGTCTGTTCCCATCCCCGAAAGAATGACTCCAATTGCCCGCTCCTGTTGGTCATCGGCCAGGTGGCGGAAGAAGAAATCAATGGGCATCCGCACGCCTCGAGGAGCACTTGGGTCTAAAAGCACGAGTCTCCCTTTTAAGATGGACAAATCCTTGTTCGGTGGAATCACGTAGATGTGATTTGGCTCAATTTTATCTCCATCTTGCACTTCTTTGACCTGCATCTGAGTGAAACGTTGCAGTAGTTCAGGCAACATGCCCGATTGTTTTGGATCAAGATGTTGAACTACTACAAACGCTATCCCACTCTCTGCGGGCATGTTCGTAAAGAATTGTTCAAGCGCCTCTAAACCACCCGCTGATGCGCCTACCCCGACTATTGGAATGGAATCATGATCAGAAATTGCTACCTTCTCTTCCTCAGCTGTTTTGGCTTCACTTTTTTTGTTCGTGACAGTTTCTTTCACAGTTTGTGTTTTTTTCGTATTCTATTCCCCCTCTGTGAATTTCTCAAGCGAGTTTTCATATCTTATAGAAACCGCGTTATCCCACTCCGTTGCGATGTTTGTAATCGCACTTCGTCTGCAGGCGAATATACATTCCAATCTGTCTTAAATGATACAAATTGTTTGTTAAAGGGAAAAGCTTTTCTACACTCTCGATTGCACTGTTTTAAATAACTGACGAATAGAATGTATTTACAAATGAAGAGTAGCGTTTACACCCATTTTCTGCATTACTATTTTTTTGCTACTATGATCGTTCTTGTTAAGCTCTTATGTACATATTGCGAGTGGAGCTCATCGATCGAAAATCCCGCTTCTTCAATATCGTTTTTAATCGGAGTGTAGGATATTACCACCGCGCGCTTGCCTTTTTTTAGTACTCGGTATATCTCTGCGATTGCTTCCGACCTTAGCTGGGCATAAGATTGTGCCTGGATGCGACTAGAACGTCCATAAGGAAGATCCGTCACCACTGCTTCAACGCTTTCGTCAGACAGGCCCAGCTTTCGCGCGTCCTGAATAAGTAGTGCGCAATCTAATCCATAGTACCCTGTATTCATCTGTGTGCCGTAAACCATCATGCTCTGTGCGTCTGATCCCACTGTTTTTATCCCCATGAGTCCTGCCTCTATCAATATGCCACCCGTGCCGCAAAAAGGGTCAAGTAGTAGTCCATCAACTTTGACTCTCGTTAAGTTAACTGCAGCTCGTGCGGCTCGTGGCAGCAGTACGCCGGGATAAAAAAAGGGTCTTAGGTGAGGTCTCCTCTCCTCAAAGCTACTCCTGTTGAGTGAGGCAAGGAGCTTACCGATTATGCACACGTCATCTGTGAGGAGAGCCCGCACTGTCATTTCAGGGTGCTGTAAGTTAATCTTGTAACCACGCTCGAACAGAGCTCTTCCTATTATGCGTTCGACATCAGTGCTCTTAAGATGTGAGTTTATCCGTTTTGCTCGTACACTTATCGTGGCTTTGGGAAAGTCCATGCCTGACGCGGCATTGTAGATCGCATTTAAGTCCTGCTTGCATATGGTAGCGACTGCAATTACTGAGTGAGTCATTGCAAGACGCTCTGCAATCTCTGGGTCGTACGAATTCACGTTCATTATGAGCACTCTGTCCGCTTCATACGCAACGTTATTGCCAAAAAGGGAGAGCACTTCTGATCGTGGGATTGTTTCATGTTCTCCAGAAAGTTCAAATGCAAGTTTCATCTATTTTAAAGTAATCAGTTGAAAGTAGAGTAAAGTAATCGAATATTCAAGCGGAATCATTTTATTTTCAGTCTTGTGTCCCTTCTTGAACGATTGCTCAGTTATAAATGCATCAGCAAGACATCGTAGAATATCCGAAACTCTTGCCATTACAATTCGCATTTTATTAAAAAGTTAATGATGTTTAATTCAGCCGCTATATCTATAAACTAACTGTATTACGAGACAGCAAACACTGACCAAGAGTTACTTACGCGTTTTTCTGCGTCTCTCGTTGTATTTTTTATCTTCTACTTTGATCAGCTCCACTTCTTCATCATCTCTCGGGAGTTTTAAAACAAATGCGCCGTAACAGGGCTTAACGTACGTTAACATGATATAGTCATTTCCGACCCCGATTGGTATGGGCGGAACGCCAATTAAACGTCTGTCGAAGACCTTGAAGCCAGGCTCTACATAATATACTATTTCAGAATTCTTACGTATGAAGTCGGAGCTCTCTTTAAAAAGGGCATTCTTAAGCATAATTTCGTAGCTCATCTTTTCAATACACTTGCCCATCTGTCCACCTCGTCTATCCTTTTTTTAAGCTCCATAGGATTATGCACGACCTTCGCCCATAGAACTAAACAATTGTCTAGGGTCTCCTTAATCTCATTACTTAATTCTTCAGCCTCTCGTCCAAATACTATGGCTATCGGAGTCCCGCTTGACAACGCGGCTACCGTCGCGAGGAATTGAAGTCCGGAATCCTTGTGCACGAATCCAAAAGACACATCGGCATCAAATTTACCGTCACCCATCTGATCTATGCATCTTTCTATCTCCATATACGAGTCAATATATGTTTTTTTCGGATCTGCCACTCTCATTAAATTTATAGCGCTTGGGGTTCCTGCACTGATGACTTCAAACCCTTCGTCCTTTAATTTATTTGCTATATATAGTGCAATTCCTGTTTGCACTGGTACTTCAGGGCAGCCCAGTAAGAGTAATGCTCTCATTTATATCGTGGTAATAATCAACGTTCCTTCGGTTAAACTTACCTCAAGAATAAATTGTTTCATCTGACTTACATTTAGTTCTCACAACATTTTTTCCAAGCGAGTACCGTATAAACATGCGCTGTATATAGTACAACGTTGGTCAGTATAGCAAGAGCAGCCCGTACGAATTTATGTTAGTGTGGGTTATTCTCCCATAAATGTTCTCCTCACACGGAATTACGTCAATCGGCAAGTTGATCTTTCTCACCGTGGCAAATACGTCTACTCCAACAGCTTCCATGGAGGTCCTCACTCTCTCAGCGTGTCTGCAATCCCTTTTTAGCGAGAGATCTACAACACCTTTTGACTGTTCGGCTATGCACTCCTCACAGTAAATGCATGGGTATGCTGCGAATGCCAAAGATTTGTAGTAACCTCGGTAGAATGCGTGTTGTTCTAGGTCATACATCGTATCGCCAATCCACTGTATCAGCCCCCTCAAAAATGGGTGCCAGTCCTCCGGTATGCTCTTAGGATCGACATCTTCCATTCCCGGTATCCCCTTGAAGTGTATAATATAGCTTTTTTTATATTCCTTTAATAGCTCTCTCGTCTCAGAAGGGCTCGGGACGTATGGGGGGCAGCCAAGGTGTTTTGCAAAGCCCTTGCATCCAAACTTACATTTCCACCTAACCCAATCGCTCACCACTATTTCACGCGGGTCAATTTCGTAAATTTCTGCATGGTTCTTCTTGGCAAGCGTTTTAAGCTCATCTTTCAACGTTTCATCATCAATTTCCATTCCATTTCAACCCCCTCGATAAATATCGGTTAACTGCTTTATAATTTTAAGGATCATTATGCTGTTTGTTTTCAGTCTTTTACTCCTATTATACCGTAATTCAAACAATTGTTAACTTTTATTTTTATGTAGAATAATAAATAATTAAGTTCCTATTAAAACTCTATATAACACTGAACTTAAATAGTAAACGATTCACGAGTTAAAAAGAGGCCATTCCACATCGAGGTTAATCCGAAAAAGATTGCAGTATGTCACTTGATCTTACGATCATTGGCATGGGATCCACGCGCCAGACAAATCTTGCTCAAGTCTAACACCCGTTAACGGAAGTTTCAAGAAGCATGCCGAAAAGGGCATCTGTTGCATCATCTGTTTTTAAACATATATCACTCTCGAAATCTATATTATTCTTCAGAGCATCTAGCCATTGGTTACCTGTCGATTTAAGTCCTATATTAACCGCATAATCAATTATAGATGGCATTAGTTCGAGAGTTTTTTGTACATTCTGAGTGATGGAAAGATCCCGCGCCATTTTATTCCGGTCGCACATCATTTTTAACTTGTTCTGCATGTCCACAATAAATCGTATTCTCTCTTTGCGTCCATCTGCTTTCATTTTTACAATGTCAGCCTTGATAACGTTTAAGGATGTTATTGCATCATCAACATTTGAGATAATACGGCTAAGTTCGCCCGAAATTGCGTTTACGTTACAGGGTTCACTTTCTTTTACGAGATTGTACTCGGAATTTATTCTCAAAAGCTCTAACGCCGCATCTAGCTGTCCAACGCCTGCATATATGTCTCGCGGCCTCCATATCGCTACCACTGGGAATGGCATGCCGAGGCCATGAGCGACTTTCTTAGCAGCTTCCAAGTACTCAGCCCCACCTGCTCCTCCGACGTAAAATGATACGCCAATCCCGCTGAATGCTATCAACATGGGCTCCGCCCTAAGCGAAATGTTGGGTAACATCTGTTCTAACGCGGTCTTTATTTCACCTCGAAATTCATGCGTTGTGCCGCAGCTTCGGCATTTTGCTACGATCGTCTGTTCAGAGAGCTTTTTGATTACAACGTCAGCTTTTCCGTTACATTTGCAGTGGTACCAAATGGGCGTATTTACTTTACTCTCCTTCCCATATGATTCGGTCATGAGCTTTGAGTATAATTCAAGGTTTTCGAGCATGGTTAATACCTCATTGAAAAAGACGTGCTGGCATTCAGAAAACCTTGCAAACACGGTCTCATAGCCAAAATCCTTAACGACATTTGCTAAAAAGAACGCGTTGAAATCAGCCATATTCGTGCTTCTTTCATAAGATTTATCAATGATATCAAAGACTGAACTAAGATCTAATGCAATTTCTGGAACTTGTAATCCCAAGGAACTACATTGGTACATGACCGAGTTCTTCGAGTCGAAAGCCCAACGTTGAATCTCTGCCTTTATTTTTTCAATCTCATCTTCAGCGGGCCTAGGAACTGAAAACATGGTCTTATTTTTGTACTCTTTAGACACTTCCAGATTTAGATCAAGTACCCCTCCTTTACTCTTAACACTTGGAAGTTGAGCTGATCTAAACCATCTCTCGTCTGCAAAGTCCTGATCAGCAAAACAGAACAACTCTGTGACAGGGCAATTGACCCTGTTTCGTAGGCCCTCAGCCACAGCGTGAATTAAGGTAGCTTTTCTTATCACTCCGCTATAGGCAAAAAAATTTGGCTGGTGTGCACTCATCAGTATAATTCCATCGCTATTAATATCCACGTGGGTCCCAGAATCCATGTGAAACTTTTTTATGTGATGTATGAACCTGTCACGTGTGTCGAGCATTTTAGAATTTGGAAGTACTGCTCCCTCTTTTACAGTTCTTGTAAGTTCTTCTAAGTTTTTACAGTGTCCTCTTTTCATGCATACCTCAAATGTGTCACGAGTATTGATGTTACGGTAGCTCCGATGAGTCTGTCTTTACTGCCATTGGACACTAAGATCACTTCAATATTTAATAATACTGGAAGGTTCCTGCGTACGAGATTTAAGAGACTTTTTATCAAATAGGGTTAAAAGGCGCTGTGTGAATTGAAGTTGCTCTATTTAACAGCCACAAAATTCACAGATCTCTATGAGGTATGAGGTCGCAGCCGGTGCACGGCGCACACATTGTCTGTGCTTTGTCGCATCTCAGACCGTACCGATCAAGTATCTCGCGTTCTTTTTCAGCTAACCTAAGAAGTCGTTCCGCGTCAGGCCTTTTAATAGCGATGCGACTCCTTAAAGGATGCTCGACAGCCGCTCTTAGTATGGGGATCACACCAATTTTTGCCAATTCTTCCACACCACTTACTATAGTCTCATCACTCTCTCCAAGACCTACGATGATGTTCGAAAACACTTTGTTTTTACCGAACACTCTGACTGCATCTTTAAGCGAAATTATGACAAAGTCGAGAGACAGGCCGGGGCACATCTTCTTAAAGAGATCGCGATCCATCGTCTCAACGTTATACTTGATCTCGTCAGCCCCAGCATCCTTTAATATTTCGTTGGAATCAGGAGTGGGGTACACCGACACCCCAATAGGGAGGTTATATCTTTTAAGTCTCTTGACGATGCCAGCAATTCTCTCTACTTCGTCCTGCGGCGACTTCTCCACTCCCGACGTAAGTGCGATGGCGTTAAGTTGACCCGCGAGTTCAGGATTTGCAAGAATACCTTGTATTTTCTTCTCGACATCGTCGGGACTCTTTACGTGGCCTCTAAGGAGGGGGACCGGGCAAAACTGACAGTCAAAGACACAAACCTCGCTCACCGTTATATACGCTTGCTTCGGGCAGTGGGCGAGAGCATCCTCAAGTTGCCCCCTCACAAGCTCTTCGCCATTTTCTTTAATGACAACCTCATTATTGTCAAGTGAAGCCTTTAACTTAGAGCTGTGCTTTACTCCTAACCTCACGCGGTGCCCATTGAACCGTAGAAAGAATGATTTCAACCCTGCTCCAGGGCCTGAAGCCGGTGTGGTAATTCGACCTAACAGTTTTTCATCGATGTCAACGCCGCCTGCTGCGATTAGACGAGCTTTAACCTCTGCTTTTGTGCCCATCGTTTAGCCTCCTCTGAGCTTCTTCTATGTAGAGCAGTTTGATTATATGAACCTGAACAATTTAATTATATGAATCTATGCCCGGTAGTTAATTTAAGCTTTGTCAACTAGACAACTTTTGTCGAGATGTTATTGCGCGTCAAAAAAGAAAGCAGACAAAAAAGTTGCTTAAGCTTA
>DASPRZ010000023.1:0-2752 GCA_035624185.1 Candidatus Acidiferrales bacterium | reverse complement strand
GTCGGGTTATGGGTCTACATAAATCTGGGGATTGAGAGAAGAGTGAAAATGCCGCGCAACCGGGCGGCAGTGATGTGGTTGGCACTCGGCGTATGGATAGCAAGCCTCGTTCTTGGTCTGAGCATCTACCACTCGTTGTACACATGAGAAAATAGCTATAAATGTGGTAACTCAAAACTCAAAATTTGAGACTCTGGTCATCTCAATCTGCTGGAACAACCGAATGTCAAGAGCATTTAGCTGTAATTAACTAATAACGCACGAGGTGTGCACAAAGTTAGATCGACCTTTGATCGCTGAGCTGAGGCTAAGCTAAATCTGTAGTTAAATAGCTACTGAACAGTTTCCTACGCTTTTCTAATTATTATAAAGATGCTGTGCCGCAGTAACTTTTTTCGTCTGTATATTTTTTCAAGAATTCTGTTCTCCGTCGTTACCGCTGTGAATCCCGTAGCACGAAGTAACGTAGAGAGCTCAGCGCTTGAAAAATGATGGTTCGGTATCCCGCCCCGCACGAACGTGCCAGTTTCTACCTCCTGCCCGCAGTTAGACCTCATGTCTTTGTCACCGATGACCTCAAGAAATGCTAAGCCCTGTGGCTTTAAGACCCTGAAAAGCTCTCGTACAGCAACTTCTCTCTCACGGCGAGAAAGATGGTGGAGCACCCCAAAGCACGTGATGGCATCGAAGCTGGGGCCGGCGAACGGAAGACTTCTGAGATCTGCCTGAGCGAGCTGGTAAGGGCCGCGGAGAGTTCTGAGGGCTACACATGATATATCAATGCCGAGAACATCAAAACCCGCTCTCACGAGCGGCACGAGATATCTGCCTGTCCCGCAACCAACGTCAAGGACGGATGCCCCTTGTCGCATGCTTTCCGTGATAGGAGTGATATCATAGGGCCCGCGCCAATAAGAGGGTCTCATATCGTATTGCTCATTCCACGTTATTGCCATGTTCTGGTTATAGTGCGAAAAAAATTCATTGGACACGGTATTCTCTGACCTCTTCTCTTCCACTGGAACTTTTTTCAATCGCCCGAATAACTAAAAATATGCCGTATTTTCAGTTTTTACGCTCATAATCAAGGTTTGGACTAAAATTATATAAACGTTAAACAATTACCACTGTAAGATGATTAAAGTTATGGCCGTCGGCGGATCAGATTCCAGTGGAGGGGCCGGAATCCAGGCAGATATAAAGACATTTGCTGCCCTTAGAGTCTACGGTACGTCAGTGATTACGTCGATTACCGCTCAAAACACGCTTGGTGTGTTTAACACCTATGATCTCCCTCCCACTGTAGTGGCAGATCAGATGGAGACGGTAGTAACTGATATCAATGTTCAGTATGCAAAAACAGGCATGCTTTCAAACGCTGATATAACAAATGCTATAGCCGATATTATGCAGAACTACAGCATACCACTCGTCGTTGATCCCGTTATGGCCGCTGAATCCGGAGGTTCACTTGTAAAGGGGTCGCTTAGAACAGTTGTCGAAAAGCTGCTACCGATTGCAACGACGGTTACGCCAAATATAAAAGAAGCCGAAGTCTTGTCTGGAACCAAAATAAATCATCTCGACGATATGAAGCGGGCCGCCCACGAAATATGCGCTCTTGGCCCTAAATCTGTCATCGTAACGGGAGGCCACCTTACGGGATCTGATGTGCTGTACACCGGTGAATTTGAGATACTGAAAGGAAGCATTATTGAAGGCGGCACACATGGCGCTGGCTGCACCTTTTCAGCTGCAGTTACGGCATTTCTCGCTAAAGGGTACAACATCAATCAGAGCGCATCAATGGCAAAGGCGTTTGTAACTGATGCTATTAGCAATAGTATTAAAGTGGGACGCGGCGTAGGGTCTGTGGATCAGGCTGCAACGATTTTTGAGAAATCTGAATGTTACATCGTTATCCGTTGCGTGCAAAGAGCCCTCCATGCGCTCAGGAATATGAGCCCCCAACTCATACCTGAAGTCGGTAGTAACCTAGTTATGGCGACTTCAAACCCCAAAAGCCGGGCAGATGTAGCTGGTGTTAGCGGAAGGATCGTACGAGTCGGAAAGAGGGCAGTACCCGTTGGGTGCATAGAGTTCGGGGCGAGTGATCACGTAGCGAGAATCGTGCTCACGGCTATGAAATATGATACCGATTTGAAGAGTGCCATGAACGTACGGTACTCGAGTAACATAATTAAAGCGTGCGAAGACCTTGGTCTGACAATCGCTGCGTTCGACAGAGCTGATGAGCCGGAAGAAGTGAGCACAATGGAGTGGGGAGTAGCGCAGGCGATGGAATCCTCCATAGCAAAGGATAAAAAGGTGCCGATGGTAATATACGACCGTGGCGGCATCGGGAAGGAGGCTATGGTCCGTGTGCTCGGATCGCTAGCAACGGAGGTCGCTGAGAACGTCATGAGGATCTCATCGATGGTGGAAAACGAACAGCCTATCGAACATTCTAGGGTAAAAGGGCAGTTCCTGTAAAACGATAAAGGGGGTGGCAAAATAGGGAGTATCAGACCTACATACATAAAGAGCATCTCAGCGGAGCTCCTCAGAGGGCATCGAGATGTATTCGGATCCGATTATGAACAAAACAAGATATTGGTGACTGAATACACCAATATCGAGAGTAAAAACATTAGAAATAGGGTTGCTGGGTACATCACTCACAAGATTAACATCGGCAACAGGAGAAAAGGATGATATTTGAAGGCGTATATCCTGCCCTGATTACGCCCTT
>DASPRZ010000002.1:0-5889 GCA_035624185.1 Candidatus Acidiferrales bacterium | reverse complement strand
CTGGGCTAACAGAAGAGCATCATTTGAGATGGGAAGGTGACTTAACTTGCCCCCCGTTGAAAGTGCTATTCATGCGATAGGTGACGAACTATTTTCGCTTGAAACTCCAATTAAAATAAGCAACATTAAAAAACTACACGTTGGAGATTTAACGTTCATAAGCGGCGTAATTTACACAGCCCGGGATAAGGCACATGCAAAAATTAGACGGAATCGAGCTCATCTACCGTTCAATTTAGAAGGGGGCTGTATATATCATTCCGGCCCAATAATTATACAAACAAATGAAAAATACAGAGTTGTTGCAGCGGGTCCGACTACGAGTGCGAGGATGAACGAATACGTCCCGGACGTTATAAAACTTGGAGTGCGGGCTATAATCGGAAAAGGTGGGTTGTCCGATCGAGCAGTTGAAGTCACGAAAGGGCGGTGCATATACCTAGCCTTCACGGGTGGGTGTGGAGCATTAGCCCAGCGAGCAATCGTGGATGTTTTACAGATTTACTATCCAGAACTTGGAGAAACAGAAGCAGTCTGGAAATTAAAGGTTAAAAACTTTGGACCCCTCATAGTCGCTATAGATTCGTACGGACGTAGCTTGTATAAAGATGTTGAGAATTACTCACATCGTAAGTTGCATGAACTCCTAGGATAGGTTTCCACACGCTTGTGGCTAATCACACTTTTCAGTAGGACGAGTCGAAATAAACTATAGCCTTACCTCCAGTGAATAGATCACGGCATCGACTTCTTCTGGATGTAACCACTCCTTTTAGTCTTATAAGTCTCTACCATAGATTCGAGCCACTCGGTTCTTTCTCGCCGCTTTATTTCTGAGGTTTTTTTGTGCCAATCTTCTATTTTTTTGTCAAGAGCGTCCCGATCGATAGCCATCATACCGGATGTAGCCTTTAATCGCAGATCGTCAACAGAAAATGCTGGAATTTCGGCTTCAAATAATCTTCTCTGCGCCGTGTGCGACAGTTCATTTTTGACTATTATAGCTTTCACCTTTTTTTCAGCCAGCATATCGACGGCAGCAATCCCACCGCCACTGGCATCTTCAAAAAGCACTATACTATTATAGAGGCCATACTGTTCGTCCGATAGTTGTATAGAGTCCTTATTAAACGATTTTAAGACGTGAATCGCCTTTAATGGCTCCTCTATTTCCACTGAATTCATCCTCTTCAGTGTTTTGATACGCTTCTGGAGGTCTTTATTTATTTTTTTATTCTTACCAAACTCCTCGGATAGACGTTTAATTTCTTTATTTCGTAGTGCTATTTCTTTGCTCATCTTAAGGCGTTTTGCCTCTTTCGACTTCAGAAAGTCAATTTTCTCGGTTAATCTTACAATATTTTGCTGATCTTCAACAATCGTTTGCTTAAGTTCTTTAACGTAGCTTACTAGTCTTGTTATTTGCTCGTCTTGTCTTTTGACGATCATTCGATAGAAGGAGACATCCTGTCGCGGAAGGGTATCATCAGGTGCTGTATCCACCATTTCAGTATCTTCGACTAATGCAAATGGTTTTTTTAACAATGCAACGGCAGATTCGAGGGAGTGGCCTTTAAGTACTAGCGCTTTAATCTCATCTAGATCTATTCCCTCCGGCGCTTTTCTTTCAATTTGCATAAGCTTGTTCTTATGACTCCTATAAGCGTCCAGTGCAGCTGCAAGCGCATCTCGTTCGTGGTCGTTTGAGTGTTCAATGCCCTTGGTATCCTTTATCTTCTGTTCGATTGACAGAGACGTTGAAGGAGCATGCAAAATAGCGTTAAATGCTCGTTTTATTTTTTCTACTGTTCCTGGCGTCGGATATTTGTCAGTAGCTACGATAATCGGACGACCGGTTTCGACCATTACTTCTATAATATCAGAAATCGAAAACGACCTAGAACTAACGGTTTTTATTACGTTACCTTTCAAATCTAAAACGGCCACTGCCGTCGTTGTTCCAGGATCTATTCCAACTATAGTGTATGACCGCCGTGGTGTAACGTAACGATCGACCTTCTTGGAAGAAGTGTGAATTTGTTCGTACCTCCATACAAGGGTATATTATTATTCCATATAAAATTTAGACCGCTATTGAAATTGCTGCGTTCGCTTATTAGTACTTAGTCGTAATATAGCTTAAAACATTCTCAACGCTCCTTTTAATTCCAAATTTTCTTCTGAAATATGATAAAATGTTGTTCACATCTCGTTTCAGAAGTTCTTCTGAATTAGGATGCGTAACGTAAACGTATTGGGGCCAGTCTATGATTGTTACTGTTCCGTCAGCAGTTATCATCACATTATACTCACTCAAATCGGAATGGACTATTTTTTGTTCATAAGCAGACTTAATTTGGACGAATATCAGATCTAGGAAATAACCTGGATCCTCCAGGTCAACTTTCACTAGATCAGTGCCATTCACCAACCCCATGACAACTACGTGTCTGCTGTAGTCTAATGGCTCTGGAACGGATACTGTTGGGTAAAGCTCATTTAATGCCCGAAACTCTCTCTCGGCCGCGAGCTTTGAGGCGAGCAGCCACGAATAGTGACCTCGACCAGAAAGATGAGCTCTCTGGCGTTTTACATGTTTGAACGTCGTACCCTCTCGGTGTAACTTAACTACTGCCCCTTTCCCGTCTCTTTTTGCATCGTAAATGTCTGATTCTTTTCCTACGCCTATCCTAGATCCCAGCGAGCTTATTACATTACGTTTAACTAGTGTATTCAATGCAAGCGCGTCGTAGCCAGCGAAGGTTAGTTTAAACCCAGTATAATGAGTGGACTTACGCTGCACCATCTTAAACTTTGATGCCCGCTCAAGCCGATAATCGACTTCATCTTTCGGAAGCCTACTATATTTGGGAATTTCGTCCGCGGGAACCCACTCAAAATAGCGCATACCCACTTCGACAGCTCCAATTACTCTAAAGTCATAATCTTGGAGATTCTTAAATCTCTGGGCTACATCTTCCAACATTAAGCTACCCCCATAGAATACTGCATTTATGAGTTGCGAACATAGAATACTGCATTTATGAGTTGCGAACGTGATATGTGCGCGTGATAATCGAATCTAGGAAGAATCGTCTGCAAGCACTTTAATAAGCATCGGATGTCATGATATAAACACGAATGAGATGCCATAAGTGTAACGCTAATGCTGTGATATTCCAGAGATATTCAGGACTGCACCTTTGTAGACGTCATTTTTTTGAAGATGTCGAGAGGAAAATAAAGAGACATGTCCGAAAATATTATGTAGAAGGAACGTTGGCGGTCGCGCTGAGTGGTGGAAAAGACAGTGCTGTAGCACTTTACATCTTAAATGAAATATTTTATAGATCTGACGTCGAACTTGTAGCTATTACTATTGATGAAGGTATTGCAGGATATCGGGATAAAACTTTGGAATCAGCTGCCATGATCGTTACAGAGCTTGGGGTGAGATGGGAAGTAACATCCTTCCAAGAGAAGTTTGGAGTTAGGATTGATCAAATAAAAGAGAGGCCTTGTACATACTGTGGTATCTTTAGGAGATCTCTTCTAAACAGAATGGCAAACGAGGTCGGCGCATCTAAGATTGCAACTGGTCATAATTTGGATGATGAGGCTCAAACAGTCCTTATGAACTATCTAAGAGGAGATATTGATAGGCTCTTAAGGCTTGAACAAAGTGCTAAAGAGGGACTGGTACCAAGAATCAAGCCTTTGAGAGATATTCCGGAAAAAGAGGTCGCTTTGTATGCAATTCTGAAAGAGCTTCCCATTGATTTAAACGAATGTGCGTTCTCCTTAGACGCATTTAGGGCAGAAGTTCGTGACAAGCTAAACGATTTTGAGTACCGACATCCGGGCACGAAATACTCTCTCATACGAGGTTTAAACAGGATTTCAGGTCTCGTGAAGAAGGAGCCATTTGACTTAAGACGGTGCAGGAATTGCGGTGAGCCATCTGTTAATGAATTATGTCAGACCTGTGAAGCTTTAGTAACGCTCGCAAAGATAACTATGTAGCGTATCTACTAACCATATCAAGAGTAAACTAATTCTTGCCCTGCCCATCACCTATTTAAGAAGGCTAAGAGGTATAGCTTTTTTACATCTTCTAACGGATTCTATCTATCCCTTTGAAACTGAGATCGTAGCTGGTATCACTTATCTGGTTAACTGATATTTTTTTAGAGTTATCGACTGTATTTGAATAAGGATTCAAGTACTCTATTTTCACTGGGCCCAAAACTTGTGGGCTTTGCACCCCTGTCATTATTGCCATGACCCTAACGCGACCTTCAAATTCTTTCTGCACTCTTGCTCCCCAGATAACGTTTGCACGCTGGTCAAGTTCAAATGTGAGTGCGTTGGCAATCTCTTCAGATTCTTTAAGTGTTAAGTCAGGGCCCCCCGTTATATGGATGAGAGCGCCTTTTGCGCCTCGACAATCAACATCAAGAAGCGGGTGGTTGAAAGCCTCTCGAACTACCTCTCGAGCTTTGTCCTGGCTCTTGGACTCCCCGACGAGCATCGCGGCTACTCCACCGCTGTTCATAACAGTTCTAACATCAGCATAATCAAGATTTATCAATGATGGTTGAGTAATAGTTTCTGCTATACCTTTCACCGTTTCTGCTATAAGCTGGTCCATTACTGAAAACGCCTGACCTATTGGGAGATTCGGGACGTAATCAAGCAAGCGGTTGTTATCAAGTACGATTACCGTATCCGCTGCTTTTCGAAGCTCTTCAAGTCCTTCTTCGGCTTTCATGATTCGTGCCCGTTCAACATCAAATGGCGATGATACCATAGCTATAACGATTGCTCCGTGAGCCTTGGCAATTTCAGCTACGACAGGGGCAGCGCCAGTACCTGTGCCCCCGCCCATCCCTGCCGTAATAAAAACCATATCGGCATCCTTTAACAGATCTTCAATAGTTTTCCTTGCAAGTTCTGTAGCCCTCCTTCCAATATCGGGGAAACCTCCAGCACCGAGTCCCTTTGTAATCGACTTTCCAACTAAGACCTTCTTATCGGCATCCACCATATCGAGGTGCTGCTTATCTGTATTTATCGCGATGGTTTCAGCGCCGTCCACTCCTATGTTGTACAGCCTGTTTATTGTGTTATTGCCTGCTCCCCCGCAACCAATTATGATGATTTGGGGCGTACCGAACTCCTCACCATCTTCATCAACTAGATACCGCCTATGTTGTTCCAATTCAGAACGTTTTAGTGCTTCTTGTATAATGCTCTGCAAATTCATCCCACTCTTTTGTGCTAAGTAATTTGCTCTTCTATTCTATTGAATATGTTTTTAACACGAGCGTTAACAAGATCCCTAGCAGCTGTTCTTATTGCTTCACTTCCTGAGGAGAACCCCCCGACGATAACAAGCGTATCAATGAGTTCAAGTTGCTGTTTTAGGAGCCTGAGCGTTACTCGTTCCATAAAAATCATCTTGCGCACCTTTTTGTAAGACATTCGACTGACGTAAACCGCCAAAAAATGAACAAATGGCGCTTCAATCTAGGCGCAACTTAAGTTATGTAACACTCCAATGGACAAGGGGGATTATTAACCTTGTGTTATTACTTTATTATAATATTGATTAAATTTTTATAACTGACATGCGCTCTGTTCACTGTTTAGATTTAAGTTGTTAAACTAAACAGTTTACGATTTAACAGTTTAGACATTTAAAGATCTAGCTATCATTTGTGAAAGACCCACAGAACCGCTATTATTAGTAATAAGAAGCTGTATGGAAAGTAATAAGTAGGGCCGATATAGATATTGTGTGCCCGCCTTAACTTAGCCTGGCAGAGTGGTCGGCTGTAGACCGACTTGTCCCCCGTTCAAATCGGGGAGGCGGGACCTAAATTTATG
>DASPRZ010000102.1:0-15261 GCA_035624185.1 Candidatus Acidiferrales bacterium | reverse complement strand
CAATATCCTTGAGCTTAAGGGTGGTATTTATCCCGGCCCATCGTCCGACTTTTGACTCCACGCCGTCGGCACCGATCACGACCTTTGCACGGATATCAAAGTTCTCTCCAAGTTGGTTGATTCTGACGCCTTGTACCACGTCGTCTTCCATGATGAGCCCTGCCGCGCGGGTGCGCACCATGACACGTGCTCCTGCCCGGGCTGCGCTCTTTGCGAGTTCCCGATCGAAGAGTTTGCGTTCCAGGACGTAGCCTACTTCGGTTCCGACGAGCTCCTCTGATAACTCAACCATCGTCCCATCGGGGGAATGAATTCGAGCGCGGTTTGCCTCACCTGCGATCCATTTCTCGTCAGGTTGTATGAATTTCTGGAGTCCCGTCTTCTTAACGCCTTCGGCGCAGCGCACAGGTGAACCGATCTCCTGTCGCTTTTCTAACAGCAGGACATCGCACTCTTCAGCGGCGGTCCGAGCTGCGATAGATCCTCCTGGCCCTGCCCCTACCACGACGACGTCGTACTCATCCCTCATGGTTCACCTTCTGCCGTTAGGGCTCCTACCGGACAGACGGTGACACACGTCGCACACGATGTGCACGTGTCGCCTATTCTGAGGCAGGATTCAATGAGTTCGATCGAGTTGGTCGGACAAACGGCGACGCAGGCGCCACAGTGTCCACATCGTTCAATGTTTACCGTGATCATCGTTGTTCTCCTCGTGGGGAAGTGTTGGTGCGTGAGCACTTAAATGTTGGTGCTTTGATATTCTGAAAATAACAAACATAACTGTCTTCCTATTGGCATCTCCCGATCCTTCTCCATTTGATAGCAAGTGATATTCTCTCAGCTTCCATGAAGTTGCTTATTTAGATTGGTGGGAGAAACTCAGTGTCTTTCCAATAGCAAATATACGTACCAAACACTTACTCGGAAAGAGGATGGCGAAAGCGTACCTATTCAATCTCGATATGACGTATGTAAGATTGTAGGCGCGTTTGACTGATTTGTATCAAGTTAGATACTGTTTAGTGAATTCGCTGATTTCCCAATGCCACGTAAATCGGATTTATAAATAAAACAAATTATTGACATTATGTTTATTACAACCCAATATCTTAGCATTAAACTTGTAAGTGGAACTATCAACGAGCCTGTTTTTGTCTGAATACCCGTTTTATTTCGAATCTTTTGCCCCATGCAGGATCTCGAGAGGTAGTGGGAGTTGCAGTGACTGTTTATCCGTTGGCTTTATGCCCCGATGAATGAGACTATGCAGATCTACACGGGGTTACCGGAAAGACGTTCACAAAAGAGATGATCCACAAGACGATGCCCCCCTTAAGCTTCTCTGCATTTTTACTTAAGCAGATAGTAGGAGACAATCGTTATTTCTTCGTGTTCATAACTCAAACTATAAATGTAAGTTATAACTAAAAGGTATTACACAGTGTGAATCGTAAAGCGCACATAACTTAGAATGCACAATATATAATATGATATACTGGTGCTATTGAGTGTATAGTATATAGGCTTGTTCCGCATAAAGTCAGAGTTAAGCTAAGACATCTAAAGATTGTGGATTATAACGGTGAAAATGTCAGATCAAGTATTTAAAAATACAAATAGAAAGCTAAGGGCGTTTATCAAGATTTCAAGACCTATTGGCTGGCCTATAGTGGTCTTAATAAGCATACTATGCATGATGACATTTCAGGTTGCTTTGCATAACCCAGCGTACCATGTCGGTTTGCATAACCCGAGTTTGATTGGTCTAGCAATTCTCGCATTTTTTTTCACTGCTGCGGGCGGCTACGCCATCAACGATTATGTCGACCGCGAATCAGATGCGATTGTAAAGTCTGATAGACCTATTCCCTCGAATCAGATAACTCCTTTAGGTGCCTTGCAGTTTTCCGCGATAATGTTCATTTCAGCGTTAGTAATTGGCCTTATGATAAATCCCCTCGCTTTCGGGATTGTTGTATTTAACGTTGCCTTCTTACTAGTATATTCAAGCTTTGTCAAAAAATATTCGGGGTTCGGGAGCAACATAGCTATTGGACTCGTGGAAGGGATCACAATACCTATTTTTGCTGAAGCGGCATTATTTCAAAGAGTGAGCGTCGTTTCACTCAGCTTTATGGGTTTTATTTTAGTAGGAATCGGTATCAATGTGTTGAAAGACGTCGCAGGAGTTGATGGAGATAAGACGATCGGAGTATCTAGCCTCGCTATAAAGCGAGGTAAATGCACGGCTGTTAGGGTTGGCGCTCTGTTCCTCGTCGCTACTGCTATAAGTCTAATAGTTCCGTACGCGGAAGGGGTAGTGACCATTGCCTACCTTATTCCAATGGCTTTAATGGGTGTCATAATCCTTCACGTAGCATCATCCCTTTTTAAGAAGACAGACTCTCAAGATGTGAAAAAGCTTTTGAAAAGATTCAGAACATCTTTATTAGTCTTATTTCCTTTAGCATTACTAGCTGGCACGTTTCTTTTACGTTGAACGTGAAATGATTCAATTGTGGCCAACCGTTTAATGGGGGCTGCAAAAGACGCTCATGAGACGGACATTAACAAAACACAAGAAAGTAAGAGAAGTGAGCCATCCGCTAAACGCAGTTCCATTGAACATCTCATGTAAATCATTAATTTCAACTACTCATACAATACGTGATATTACAACATACATCAATAAAATTTATTTGCCGAGTGGTGCCTTTAGATGGTTACGCAACTTAAAACAAAATTGAGAGCTTTCGTACGGCTTGTGAGATTTCCCTATTGGCTCCTGCTAGGAATTATCTGTATACTATTGATGATGGTATTCCAGAGGGGCTCGTATAACTTCGAGTTAATGGGCTTAGCCTCACTTACAGTGGCTTTAACATCTATGGGTGGGTTCGCCATTAACGACTACTTCGACCGCGAATCAGATGCGATTGTAAAGCCTGATAGACCTATTCCCTCGAATCAGATAACTCCTTTAGGTGCTATACAAATTTCCGTACTGTTATTCCTTGCTGGATTAGGAATCGCCGCTGCGATAAACCTCCTTGCTCTTGGTATCGCAGCATTTGCTATTGTTTTTTTAATACTGTATGCAGCATTTTTTAAACGCCGTTCAGGGTTCGTAAGCAACATCGTTATAGGACTCCTAGCAGGAACAGTAATAACTCTTTTTAGCGAAGCGACGGTACTTAATACAGTGAGTATTCTTTCGCTCTGCTCCATAGGTTTTTCCTTGCTAATAGCGGGTCGTAATGTGTTTAAGGACGTCGCTGGAGTAGAAGGAGATATGAAGATAGGAGTATCTAGCCTCGCTATAAAACAGGGAAAGCACACTGCAGCGAAGGTTGGGGTACTCCTGTGCTTCTTTGCTATCATAACTTCGCCCCTCCCGTATTTCGTGGGAGTGGTGAGTGTAGCCTATCTCGTTCCAATAACCCTAATGAGTTGCATTATCTTCTATGTAGCACTATCCATTTTCAAGAAACCGAGCGTTGAAAATGTGAAAAGGCAACTAAAGATGTTCTCTGCGTCCGAAATCTTGATCCCCATAGCCTTAGTAGCAGGTATTTTTTTCCTACGTTGAGCGCAAAACAAGGTGCCTATAAAATCGTCTTGAGGTTCCTATGATTAAGGAGGAGCTGCATCTCGCGGGTGTTTACTCTTGACCTGATAAAGTTATGTAGGGGTTATTGTGAGCTAACTTGACGGTTGTGTATTCGAATCTTCAAGAGAGCGTATGCGCCCAGTGTGCAACTTCACCAACAATGAGCGCCAGAACGAACATGAAGACTAGACCGCCCAAAGCCCACACTATTTGAGATCCCTTACTACGACCAGACGTGGCGAGACATGCAACTTAGAACGGATAGAGCGGAGCAATTCAGTGACATGATTAAAATATAAAGCGTTTAAAAATGATCTTTTTTAACGTAGGCTGTAATTTTATTTGGGGAAGTTTTTTGAGACCTGAGAGAGGTTATCCTTACAAAGAAGTGAGGGATTTCAATGGTTGTGCAAGTAGCAGTTAATGGATACGGTAATATAGGTAAGCGGGTAGCTGACGCAATATCGAAGCAAGATGACATGCAACTGGTCGGCGTTTCAAAAACCCGTCCGAATTTTGAGGCATTCATAGCAGTTGAAAAAGGGTATCCACTGTACGCTTCAGAGAGCGATAAGCTTGACGCTTTTAAAGCCGCAGGCTTAGATGTCTCTGGAACGACGGTTGATATGTTGAAAGAAGCTGATGTTATCGTCGATGCTACGCCGGAAGGAATGGGCGCACAGAACCTTGAGCGCTTCTACAAACCAGCGGGCATAAAAGCAATATTCGAAGGCGGAGAAAAGCATGACGCGATAGGGGCGTCGTTTAACGCATATTGTAACTATGAACAGAATCTTGGCAAAGAATATGTAAGAGTTGTTTCCTGCAACACAACGGGATTATGTCGAACGCTTTACGCGGTAAATAAGGTTGCAGGTATTAAAAAAGTTAGAGCAGTCCTAGTAAGGAGAGCAGCTGACCCTATTCAGATAAAAAAAGGTCCAATAAATGCGATTGTGCCCAATCCTCCGACTGTCCCCTCTCACCACGGGCCTGACGTCAACACTATAGCGCCAGAGTGGAAAATATTAACGATGGCAGTACTAGCCTCCACGACTCTTATGCACGAACATAATATTATGGTAGAAGTGGAACGTGAGGTAACTAAGGAAGACCTGCTCAAAGAATTCTACAGCCTGCGGCGCATCATGCTTGTGCGAGCTAGCGATGGATTAGGTTCGACTGCAGAGCTCATCGAACTGAGCAGAGACCTTGGGAGACCGAGATACGATTTGTGGGAGATCCCCATCTGGGAAGAGAGTGTGAATGTCGTTGGCAACGAGGTATTCTATATGCAGGGAGTTCACCAAGAAGCAGACATCATCCTCGAGAACGTCGACTGCATCCGCGCGGTGATGGAGATCGAAAAAGATCCATGGAAGTCAATTGATAAGACTGATAAGTCGATGGGAGTGAGAGGCTCATTCCGCCCTCCCCGGGTTTTAGGAGATGACCCTACGGAACTGAGAGAGAGACATCAAAAGGCGTGGGGCGTAGAAAAACCTCCGTAAGATCGACTTACTGCTGTCTGACGAGGGCTATCGTCAAAAGAATGATATAAAGAGTGATGCAGAACGTGGTTCTTTGCAACTACAAATCGTTGTGGATGGATGAAATTATACCCAACCTTTATCCATCCAATATTCGTACTGATGGATCCATGCGTCCTTATTAGCCAGAATTAACCGCCTGAAGTATTCTCGTTTTTCTGAGATAACTCTCTCCTGATCAGAGTACCGACGCTTTGTTTTTATCGCTTCCGCGAGCGTCTGTCCCATAGCAAATGCAGTACCAATAGCGGAATCAAGAGCCTCGGGATTGCCGCCAATGACGACTCCTACTTCTCCAACGGTCAGCACACCTAACTGGTTTAGGAAATAGTTCATATAATGGAGCACTTCTTTGTCACCTGAACCTCCTGCAGTGGTTACGGCGCATCCATATTTACCAGAAAGCATTTGACAGTGGATGGCGTCAGCCAAGCGATCGATCATTGTTTTGAGTTGGGCTGTCACCCCATTAATATACACAGGCGAGCCGAGTACAAGACCATCTGAAGTGAGAATTTTGTCCCATAAATCTGCGAGGTCATCTTCTTGAATGCACGTGCCTTCCGCATAACAAACTTGGCACCCAATGCAATATTGTATATCTAATGTGCAGATATCGACTAGTTCCGTCTCTGCCCCCTGCTTTTGTGCCCCATCGAGAACAGCTTCTACCAACTTTAGCGTTCGACTATTTGTTCCACGTGGACTACCATTTATTCCAAGTATTTTCATCTTTACCCCTCAACTTTACTATTTGATATTTCCGCAGTGACCTATATATGTATCACATAGATAATGCGGCCGTAACGGTAAGCCAGATTGGGCTAACTAGATCCGAGGGGAATATTCAGGCTTTGACGCGTGAGAATTAGAGTGGACTGAAACCTACAGTGAGCTCAGCCCGATTAGTTTACTAACTAGGCTGTCTGTGCATAATGTCGACGTGTTGCAGCGAGAACTGGAGATGCAATCTGTGGCATTGTATGTATATAAACGTACTTTCGTCAATTACACTCATTTAACTCGGAGGTGCACCTTAAAAATTTTTCAGTGCGGTTAGTTGATACAAGCCTCCGTTGGTAATCAACGCTGACGCGTCGGAGTGATCTGTGGACGCATTACTAAAAGTATCGCCTTTAACAGACATATACTACTTTGGAAGCTCCAAGCGAGTCTTGGGTTCGTGTTGATAACGGTCTTCTATTTCTGCCCAGAATGGCATTCTCATTATCTCCTCGTAATCATGGAAAGTGACAGAGTCGCGTGGAGGCATTGGACGATGCTCTATGAGATCCTCTAGCGCACGTTGAATCGTTCGCGTGACCCGGAAGATTACCGACGTTGGGTAAAGGATCATTGAAAAGCCAAGCCGATAAAGCTCTTCGGGATCAATCCAAGGCGTCTTACCACCTCCCTCTAGAATGGAAGTGGCCAAGGGGAATCCTTTCAGGACATTACCAATTCGCTCAAGCTCTTCAATACTATGCAGGGCTTCGACATAGACCCCATCAGCGCCAGCCTTTATGTACAGGTCAGCTCTGCGCAGTGCTTCATCCATACCTAGCGGATCTCGCGCATCGGTACGTGCGAGAATGAAGGTATCGGGACTACGCCGGGCTGCAGCGGCGGCCTGAAGCTTCGATACCATCGTCTCCGCGGACACGACCTGCTTGTTGGCCATATGGCCACAGCGCTTTGGCGCGACCTGGTCCTCAATAAAGATGGCAGACGCCCCCATTTCCTCGTAGCCCTGAACCGTGCGCCAGACGTTCTTCGCGTCGCCATATCCATCATCTGCATCCACGAGCACGGGGAGATTGGACGCGGAAATGATATTACGAATGACCATGCTATTCTCCCCATAGTGCGTCATATCAATATCTGGATAAGCGAAATGTGCACCTACGAGAGCAAAGCCACCGATTTGATACGCTGGGTATCCCGCAAGTTGAATCAAGCGCGCTGTAAGCGCATCGTGAGCTACTGGGAGCAATAGAGGAGAGTGCCGATCAAGCACTTCCTTCCAAGTGGGGCGTATTTGGACTTCTTTGGTTTGCTTTCTCATTGATGTTCCCTCGCTCGCCTTCTTAGTCTAATAAACTTGGACTTTTTACCTTTTTCTTTTCCCACCACATTACGTTTCGACTCCTTTCGGCGCATTTTTTAAATGCACTTATTGACACTCTAATGGATGTAAACTTACAACTTGCTCTTGGATTCCACTAAAAGAGAGAGCGTTTACACTTATTGCCGAATATTTGATGACCGGTTACTAACCATTTGACAAGATTAGGATGATGAGACAAGCTTATCTGTTCAGCAAGCGCCCTACATTTATCCCCCAATCACACAAATCCGTAGCTACTTTTGAATATGTGATGTTGCATGCTTTAAAAAATTAACGTGGGGGTGTTGCTACGTTTGAACCTTTATATTGTTGAGGTAACTGGCTCTACCGTGCTCAAGGTACCCGTTTGGACGCTGTATGCGGACGCATTAGACACGACCCACTGATAGCTTGGCATTCTGATGCGCGGTGAGAAGAATGTCGTTGTGCTCCCTTCATTAACGCGGCCCCATCCAAGTCCCGCATAGCTAGTGGCGTTGTGGATGGAACCATCCCACCACCATCCCGCAAAAATGGTACCACCCAATATATATCCAGGGAGCTTCGAACTCTGCTTGTAGAGTTTACCACTCGGTCCAACCCACGCATCGCCTGTCCCGGTATTGGTGATCGTCCACTGGAGATATGCAGGAGATCCCTGCACACGTTGCACGCTGGTTATGGAGACAACTGGTCCTGGTGACATTACCTTAAAGAACCGCATCATCTCATTATCTTCGTGATCGAGTATATGACAGTGATACACGTAGCCCGGTCCCGCGGTGGCGTCGAACGGGTAGTTTTTGCTCCCATCAGTGGGCGCAAAGCGCATTCTAACGGTCGTGACCTCACCTGGGTATGCCTTTATGGTGTCTTTCCATCCCTGTTCTTGCGGGGGCGGTCCTACCGGACTGCCAGTGAGATACGGCGTAGGCTCCACTATCGTGGTTGGGTGGTTAAACGGAGGCTCGCCATTTTTTGCCTCCCAGTCTTTGTCGTACGCAGTGACGTTAAATGTCTGTCGGCTCACGAGCTGGGGCTGAACGAGGTGCCAATGCATCGGGTGCACATCATCTGTCAGGTTGATGATGACCCAGTCCTCGGTCGTTCCCAGTTGGGGCAGCTCAGAGATCTGTGCAGAACACTTCTGTCCGTCCACAAGGACCTCGAGAGGGTTACCCCCCGGGCCCTCGATTTCCTTCAGTGTGATTATTCTCGTCTTCGTAGGGGTGGGCAAACTGGGAAATGCGCTCGCTAATGTCGGGTTCAGCGTCGCTGGCAGCGTTACGGGCGGGTGTCCAAGTCTGTCTGTCACGGTGAATTGCATGATCTGACCTTCTGTCAGAGGGTCTGGCAAATCACCGTCGGGCATTGGTGCATTAGCCGTATTTTGCAATACGATCTTCGTTCCGGGAGTGAAATTTGAGAAATCGACAAGGATGTCTGCCCGTTCAGCCGGTGCAATGGTGAGCTGTGTCATGGGTACTGGCGCCTTCAGATAGCCGCCTTCGCTCCCTATCATCGTAAACGGCATTCCGTTCGAAAAGCTGAGCGTGTAGAAGCGGGCGTTCGACCCATCCAGGAGCCTGAACCGGTAGAGCCCCTGATCCACATTCATGTTCGGCCAGACCTTGCCGTTCACCATAACAGTGTCACCGAAGAACTCCGGTTTCCAGTACGGATGGACATTTGGATTTTCTCCATCGCTCGGGACGTAGAGCGATCCGTTGGCATAAAATTGCCTGTCTTGAATCGCAAGTGGCACATCATAGTTACCGTTCGGCAACAACAGCGCAATGGGGTCTGCAGGATCACGTATGAGGTAGAAGCCCGCGAGCCCTGCCATCACGTTGAGGCGGGTTATGCCGAGTGCGTGGTCGTGGTACCAGAGGGTGGCGGCCGGCTGTGAGTTGGGGTAGTTGTAGACTGCTGCGTTTGGAGTGGTGGGTTGTGCTGTGTTGTATGTCGGACCGTGTTCCCCATTAGCGGTCCACCATGCGTCGGGACCACCGTCAGAGGTGGATGAGACTTCAAGCCCGTGCACATGCGTGACAAGTGGGACGGGTGACTGGGCCTGAGGGTAACCAGGGGGGAACGATTGGAATGGTGGCATCGACATCGGCATATTATTTGGATTCGCCCAGCAGAGTGTTGGGTCTACTGCGAACATGTGTGGATCGTTCAGGTCGTTAACCCAATTCACAGAGATGGGAACATTTTTCGTAGCCTCGATGGTGGGGCCCGGCGCATTTCGGACAAATCCCAACGGGGCTCCTGTTACCGCATCTCTGGCCAATCCTCCATAGCCCCATACGTGTGTCATAGGTAATGGCGAGGGCAGAATTTGCTGTTCGAACGACGTTACCGTGACGCAGTACTCGTTTCCCGTAACGGGAGCGAACACGGGCGGCGGCCCGATAAGTTGATTTACGAACTTAGGAATGGTCTTCGGATCGAGGAGGGGCCCCGACGGTTCTTCGCGCACAGGTGATCGTACGATTTTTGGGCCATCAGTAGCAGCGTGCGCATCGGCGACCGCGCACATCGACGAGAGCATTACAAGGACTAACGATAGAGCTAGCATTTCTTTTTTCATGTCGAATCATCTTCCCATTAATGGTGCGCCATTTCGAGAGATTGCTCCATAAAAGGACAACGTTCTAAAGCAGTAACAGCATTCACGTTGTGCGATTCATTGGTTTACACCACTTGCTCTCATTGCCACCATCTTTTTACGTGCGATTAACGATATTTGGAATTACCTTTTCACTTTTCATTATATATCATTATTCTTCTTGAATTCCAATGAAAAGAAAGATTACTTTACGGTTGCTTTGCTGTCTTTTTCTAAATCGGGGGGAGGAGAAGAGTGATCCAAGCTCCGTACAAAAGTGTTTGGTGCCATGAAACTAAGCACCCGCTTCGCACTTTGCGGACTCGAAGGTTGTCGTTTTGTGAAAGTACCGCGTAGTATGTATACAAGAATTAAGTCAAGTAGATCTTCCTTTAATTTATCTAATGAATACACGACTGATGATTACACATACCTAAATTAACGTTAATGATGAGAATTTGCTGCTTGGAAAGGGGCTTTGCCAATATCTTTGTGTTATCTTTCTATTCACAATGTATTAATCGATGCATATTTTCAAAAAGCATTATTGAAATAATTTTTTAATAGTATAAGTTCTTTCATCTCGTTTAAGGCGCAATTTAATTGCACTGTTATAAAGTGTGACCTTGGGGTATAGAGATGTGAAGATACCGAGAAGGTTATGCCAAGATGAAATGAAAAGATTCATCCTTACATAGTCGAAAGTAAAGTTAATCGAAGCAAGACTGGCGAAAGAGATACGCTAAAAGAGTTATAATCAGTTAGAGCTTCTCAAGATACCGAATGGTAAATAAAAATACCATATGGGGTGAAAGGATGATTCATGAAACGATATTTGATGACATCGTTTCTGAACTGAAAAGAAGTGCTTCTCATTTAAAACAAAATGAAGCTGATTTTCACATCCATATTCGAGACAAAATAAGAATGAACTTACTATTTGTCGCCAGCGACAAAGATGCATTTGCCCATAAATTATTATTCCGTTGCACACTTGGAAGAGATATTGAGATGTGGAACCGTTCTAGCAGAGACATTTTAGATGTAGATACCATCATTGATGAAGTGGATGCATTCTTATTCGGCGAATCCAGAAAATGCCCCAATTGGTTGCCGGGTGTAAGTACCGTTGTTTTGTTACGGAAAGCAGCAAAACTGTACTACCTCCATGATATAGGGCACAACAGAGGATATTTGCAAGGATTGTATCTCGCACTGCTCGCGGCAGTACCTTATGTTAACACAGAAGGTCTAAAAGAATTTGAACGGAGGTTTTCACATGCTTATCCTCGAGACATTATAAGGTGAATAAACGGGTTCAACTGTACGAACTTAGAAGGTTCATATCTTTTTCTATCTATACTAGATGAATGTTACGACAATGATTATGGCTTTGTATCAATAGATCTACAAAAATGATGATTGAAATTCATAATATGAGGATTATCTAGCCTTAAGCGAAGGATGGCTGTCATGAACAAAAAGCGAATCTTTTTTATAATAGTGTTCAGAGGGAAATAGGTGATAGTAATGAATACAAGCGACCAACGCGCTAAATTCCTCTGCGGGATATATGACTATGTACAAGGCATTCCCTATAAAATAGCGAATGACTTCCATGATATTGCAAAAGACTGGGGTTATGATGATGAGGAGATTATCAATTTCTCCCGGCTTTTCAACAAAAAGGGGTGTCTGAAAATATGCGAGTCAAGTGGCAGAATCTCGTCCGTAGAGCTTACGTTTTATGGCATTGAGTACGTCCAATATGAATACGCTCAAAGTACCTATCGATAACTGCAGTCGAGATGCTAAAAAGAGTTAGTTATCCGAAGTGATCCCTACGCCCCCAGCTTCAATGGGTTCGATTATAACGAAATCGCGGGGTTATTGCTATTAGGTTTACATTAACTGATGGAACGGATTATCCATAAGATAGCTTAACAGCAGTTCAAAGGGAACGCAACAGAAGGGAACAGAATTACGCGAGGGTGGCTGTCCTATCGACGCAGCTTTTGCCTTGTTTGATCGAAGAGATATTACCATAAAAAATCCTGGTCATCTTAGTACAGATCAAACAATCGCAGTAATTGAGTCTAGTGAACCATTTTTCGTCACCCTTCTTTTCGATCTCTTAATTTTGCTGACAGTTTTTTAAAAAAGAACTTATATCTGCACTTTTTTCCTTAGGTATGCAATTGAATTACTGATAAATCAAACATAACAGTTTTGCAACGCATACAACAAGCAAAAATTTCTGAGTCTCCGCTATTAATGAACTGAAGGCACTGTTGAAACCAAACGTTCTTCGACCTACCCTATTTTTTCCAGTGGATGAAAATTATATACTAAGATACGGATAAAGATTCAATGGTGAGGATATTAATAATCAAAAATCAGTTGCTTTGATTTTAACATCGGTTCTTCTTGTTGCCACACTTTGTGCTGTAACAGCTACAGGTCTAAAGCACGGGAAAGGCAACAGGCCTCTGGATGCAAGAGAGGTAACGCTAAGCGACGTGAAACGAGTGCCAGGACATCCGGAACGAGTGCAGTGGAATGTGACAAATAACGTTAATGGCACCAATGTCTGGGTTGCCCCTGTCGCATCATTCTATACACAATCCCCACCATCCTTGTATTACGCGAACGATAGTGTCGCTATCGGCTCCTACGAAAGCAACGCGACAGGGGTGCAAGCGGTACCTCAAGAAGCTGGATATGGTTGGGTATGCGTGCCCTCCAATGCCTCGGTGACCGTCTACTCAGACGCGATTGTCCCGTCAGGGGCGCAGTGGATATTGTATAATGCCGGGCTCTACTACAACGGAAACTTCCACGGCTGGCTTTATTCAAGTTGGGAAAAATGTGCTGCAGTGGATGCTGCAGTGAGTGAACAGAGCGATACGCCCAAAAAGTACGTCATCTTCAGGGATGATGATGTCGAGCCCTGGTACGTGCTGGCTACCCTAAAGAGGGTCAACCAGATACACATAGACAAGAACGTCCCAGTGACGCTTGGCATCATTCCTCACCCTGACCCTGCCGGCAGAGGTAACGAACTTCTTGGTGATGTGCCATTTCTCAATTACATGAAGTCAATTTCCTCAAACTCACTCTTTGAGTTCGCGCAACACGGTTATACCCACAAAGATATGACAGGAACACCATACAAGAGCGAATTCTACGGATTGTCCTATGATAAACAGTATACAAGCATTAAGAGCGGACGGGAGGACATTCAAAGCGCTTTTAACATAACGCCGACCACGTTCCTCCCGCCCTTCGACCGCAGTGATGATAACACGCTTCTTGCCACTAATGCGCTTGGATTCACTGAATACAGCACCGCTACGAGCGACTTTGGTGTTGTTCACGGTCATCGAGACGGAATGGGGATCGATGCAGTATCGATCGTCCTCGACGATGGGGGAACGTTGCAATCACTAAAGGATAAGACAGACCAATTGCTCAACAATACGCATACTGATGACCCAATCATTGTGTTCTACCACTATTGGTCATTTGGTGGGCCAGGTGGAACGATAAATGCTTTCAAACTAAAGTTGTTGAGCGATTATATAGATTATTTGAAAAACCGGGGAGATGTTACTTTCACGAACTTCAATCATTCGTATGAGGTAGGAGGATGAATCCTTCTTCGACGATAAGTTCATTTACGCGCCCCTGCATTGCTACCTCTTCAGATCCATTACCAGTGCAATCTCCAATGAATGGTAAAGCTGCGCCACAACGGGTTGCGCCCGATCCCAGATCGATATCGACGATGATTAGTGAGCGGTAGATCTGCCTCTATGATCCCGAAAATGTTTCGTTCCGTATTCCTACATTATGGGTGCCACCAACCCCGGGAATCGATATTTACGGTGTCATAACACTACCGGGCTTTTGGCAGTCAGCGGGAATTACAAAGTGAATGAGTCGGGCACCACTATTCTTCCTTTGATTGGATACGACAATACGTTTAGTCATATATGCATTTTCTTGTATTGGGTGAGAAAATTTTCTTTTTGTCTGCATTTAAGAGCGGAGAGTGTCAATTAAATTTTCTAATTTATCTGATTGCGACATGTTTTGTATTGATGGATAGGTGGATAGGTGGATAGGTAGATGACAAAACAGACCAAAAATCGACTATATATGGGCCTCTTGTGTTCCCTAGACCGTATATTAGTGACACGATCGTGTCATGGCAATGCTGGAGTATACCGGCAACAGAGGTATCCTTTGTGAATCCACTCCGCCTCCTAGTGATATACCCCCCTAAGACTTGAAACAAGCTTCTATGCTCCCGACAGCAAGAATCACTGTATCCAGTTGAGTGTAACATCTTCCTTGCGCTGTGGTGCCATCTGGACATCCTTAACTGGATAACCGAAAATGAGCGGCGCCATCAATCGATGGTCTTCGGGCACCTTCAACTCCTGCAGTACATCTGCATCAGAACCCAAGGGCATGCCAAAGCCGATCCAACAGCTGCCAATGCCGAGGGAACGGGCGGCGAGCATCATATTCTCAGCAGCCGCAGCACAATCGTCTTGCGGCGAAAAGGCTCCCGGAGCCGCGAAAATGAGGATAAGCACTGGGGCGTTATAGAAAATATTGAATTCCGGCATTTTCATTGCGTTTGCCAGCATTTTAACCTCCGCATCCGCCAGCATCTTAACATCCGGATTAGGGTTTTCGCTCACTGTATCCAGCCACATTTTTTTCGCCCGCCCGGAAAGCCTGGCGATTATCTCTCTATTCTTGATTACCACGAACCTCCATGGCTGCTTGTTCCCAGCACTTGGAGCATACGTGCCCACTTTGATCAATTCTCTGATTATGTCATCGGGAACGTCATTTGGCTTGTAATCTCGTACAGATCTCCTCAAGTAGATGTTCTCAAAAACGTCGTTCACGTTATTCCTCCTACATGCCTTTACAGTATCGGGAATTCCATTAAAGTTATCGCAAAAAGTCGGCGATGGCATGAGTGTCTATGCCTCGGCTTCTTTTCCTAGAAAAAACAGCGCTATCTTGATTATCTAAAAGATGATTGACAGCTTTTAACTCACAGCTTGCAGCTTGGCATCATAACTAATCATTGCTACCCACGTATAGACCGTATAGTTGTGCTCCATGTAATTTGGCTCCAGTTTCGTTGGACATTGGAATAGATGAACCCGTACCGGTCTATTTAAACTGGACTTGCTCGAACAGCTCACAGCTGTCGATGCGCCACTTGTTGATTGGATGGATTCGATCCTCCGGACGTTGGCCTTTTGGCTGTGGGCAGAGCTGATAAAACCATTTACAGGAGATGCATTTTGGTACTCGTAAGCTCATACATAAATGTCAAGCATAGGACAGT
>DASPRZ010000094.1:0-22532 GCA_035624185.1 Candidatus Acidiferrales bacterium | reverse complement strand
GACCCGAAAAGGTTAAAAAAGATGTGGTAGATTTTAGAGTTGACTACCAGGAGGTTGAATACTGCTTCAATCATGAGGTCGGAGCTTATCAGTTCCCGGAGTGGTAGATTATTTTGTGATGGAAGTGCAACTCTGATCGTTTTTGACATGGACGGCACGCTCATAGATGCTGAAACAATAGATGAGCTTGCTAATGCGGCCAACGTAGGAAATCGCGTAGCAGCTATAACGAAGCGTGCAATGAGGGGTGAAATAGATTTTGAAGATGCTTTAAAGGAACGAGTGAAGCTCTTAAAGGGGCTCACAGTAGCAGAAGTCGATGCTGTTATTCAAAAGATACCTCTAATGAACGGGGCCGAACAACTAATAAGTGAACTTAGAAAGACTTACAGGATTGCAATGGTTTCAGGAGGTTTCACCGTTGTAGCCGATAAAATAGCAGGAAAGCTTGGTATTGACTTTGCCATTGCAAATGAGTTAGAAATTGAGGGGGGATTTTTGACGGGAAAGGTTTCAGGACCACTCATGCGTCAAAACTCAAAAAAAGATGTATTAGAGGAGATTGCCATAAAAGAAGGAATAAGCACCAAAGATTGTATTGTTATAGGTGACGGGGCAAACGACATTTCGATGTTTAAAGCCGCTGGATTTTCAATAGCTTTTAACGCCAATCCAATTTTACAGGATGCATCAGACGTCATAATCACAGAAAAAGACCTCAGGTTGATCCTTCCTATTTTAAAAGGAGGAAAATAATGCTAAAAGATTTACAGGAAAAGAAGGCGTTGCTAAAGAAGGATGCTGAAGCCTCGAAACTCGAAAGGAACCGGCTCAACTCAGAAGCAAGCCAGTTTGCCGCGAAAAGAGACGAACTAAACACGAAAACAAGAGCGCTTATTGATCAAGCGCAGCAATATAAAGACAAGCGCGACGAATACAACATACTTGTTTCAGATAACAAGGAGAGACGCGATAAGTTCAACGAAAAAGCTAATAATTTGCTCGCGAAAACGGACCAAATAAAAAAGCGATACAAAGTAGCCGGAGGACTTTCGTTAAGTGAGCTTAAACGTGAGATAAACCACCTTGAATTCAGGCAACAGACAGAGGTGCTTAGCACCGAAAAAGAGCGTGATCTTGTCGACCGGATAGCCCATTTATGGGAACAGTACAGACAGAAAAAAGTGGAACTTGAAAACAACACTGAGCTTAAAGAAATGCTTGACAAGGCTAAGCAGCTGAGAGACGAGGCTAGTGAACATCATAAGCAAGTGACTATAAATGCGGAGCTCGCTCAGGAGTACCATGACAATATGCTCGCGAGCTTTAAAGAAGCCGATCAGAAGCGAGCTGAAGCAGATGCATCGCACAAGGATTTTGTGCGGGCGCAAGAAATGGCCGACGAACAGCACCACAAGTACATAAAGATGCAGAAAGAGCTTAGGGATTACGACAAAGTCATATTTAGTCTTTATAAGAAGTCAAAAGAGACTCGAGAGTCCCGTGAAAAGGTTGAGGTGCTTAAACGCGCTGAAGAGGTTTATGCCATGTTCAAAGAGGGACAAAAATTAGAGACAGATGATCTTTTGTTACTTCAGCGATCGGGACTACTATAGCAAATTTAATGTAATCCTCTTGTCAATATACGTTAGTAATGATATTGGTCATATGTGTAGATCGTGATGATGATCTCGGCTCAAAAGCCAGCATTCAAGGGCCAGTTATCGGCAGAACGGAAAACATAAACGCTGCTATTAAATTAGGACTTGCCGACCCAGAAGACTCTGATGCCAATACGATCTTCGAAGGCGTCCGAATTTTCGATGATCTTAAATCACAGGGAAATGATGTCGAAATCGCCTCGATTTCGGGTAGTCCTGATATAGGATTGAAATCTGATCAAAACTTATCGGATCAGCTCGACTCAGTTCTCGACAAAGTCGGCGCAGCAAATGCGATCGTAGTAACGGACGGCGCTGAAGATGAATATGTGCTTCCTATAATACAATCACGTTTACGTGTTAATAGCGTCAGACGTGTCGTAATTAAACAATCAGAGAGTCTTGAGAGCACATATTACATAATTAGAAAGCTATTTGATGACCCAAAAATTGCAAACACCTTCTTTATACCGATAGGACTCACACTAATATTATACGCTATATTTTCGTTTGCTCAACATCCTGAAGGAGCTATTATAGTTATAAGCGCATTCATAGGAATTTATCTCCTGGTCAGAGGGCTCGGCTTTGATAACGTTCTTGAAAGCATCTTTCAGAGCGTAAAGTCATCATTCTACGGTGGGAATATATCGTTTATCACGTATGTAGTTGCTATTGCGCTTGGAATTATCGGTACAGCCCAGGGGATCATAACAGCCGTCAGTATTGACATTTTAAACTACGGTGGAGTATTAACTGCTGCAGTTTACATAAACACGTCAATCTGGTGGTATGTCGCCGCCGGAATAATTGCTAGCTTTGGGCGTATTTTAGATGCGTATCTCGGAGAAGTAAAACGCGTGTCGCGATTTTGGGAATTTCCATTTTTCTTTTTTGCGACCGGTTTAGTATTATGGAGCTCAAGCATACTGATCCTCGCACTCGGTGGTAAACCCGTACCAGTCCTTGGTCCTGCTGACATTCTGATCATAAAGATGTCAAGAAGCGTTGAAATTGTGACGAGCTTTCAGCTTTTGATGTTTTCTGTGGCAGGAGCAATTATCATTGCACTAAGCGGAATTGCTATCTCGTCGTTAATAAAAAGAGGGCAGAGCGACCTACAAGTAGAAGTTTAGATGACGTTAAGCATCCAAGAGATATATGCGTCGTATTATCGTCGTCTCGAGGCACATTTTTATGCTACTAATGATCCTAACACAACGCTAACAGTGTACGTCGTCAACACCTTCTAACTCTTTATAAATGCTGATGATGTCACCCAATATCGCACTTGCTGTCTCTATAGAACCGGCCCCCTTTCCCGTGACGGTGATCTCTCCAGCATTATCCGTCATAATCGATGCCGCGTTCAAAGTGCCACCGACCGAGAGTGGGTGCCCTACAGGCACCATCATAGGCGAGACTTTAAGTCCCTTTACGTCACCTATTAGCTTAACAGAGCAACTTCTTTCTTTTGCAAGCCTCAGAGCATCAGCGGTTATTTTTATGATTCCAGTGACATCAACATCTTCTAGGGTCACGTTTTGTTTAAATACTGAATTAGCTAGTATAACGACTTTAGAAGCTGTATCTATGCCCATTACATCATATGTAGGATCAGCCTCAGCAATGCCCATATCCTGTGCTTCCGATAATACGTGATCGTAATCCAATCCCTCTTCTGTCATCCGTGTAAGTATGTAATTACACGTCCCATTGAATACTCCCACGATGTTGCGCACTTTCGAACCCGTTAGGGCCTCTCGTACAAGATTTATCATTGGCATAGCTCCACCTACCGTTGCCTCATAGCGCAGCATTACTTTATAATCACGTGCGAGCTTCATAAGCTCGTTGAATCTTTTGACAAGGGGTCCTTTATTCGAGGTAACGACGTGGCGACTGTGCTTTAACGCCTCCCGAATGTACATTAAACCAGGCTCCCCATCGATTATATTCGTAGGAGTTACCTCCACCGTTATGTCGTGATCGACGCCCATAATAACGTCTATCGCACTTAAGTTGGAATTAGAAATTGGAAGCCCAGCTCGCTTTCTATTAAGTACCTCCTCTATGTCAGGAGTTATCGCGACGCCTTTTGAATCAGCTATAGCGGTAACCTCTATAAAGGGGATATCTTTTACAACTGTGGCAACTCCCTGGCCAACAGCGCCAAAGCCAATTATAGAAATTTTCACGCGTTTTTCATATTTGTGCATTTATAGACCACCGGCCCTAAGTCTGTCGCCTATCGGCTCGATCATCAGCAAATCTTTTTTCTCTGTCACTTCTCTTAGTATTTCAACTGCCTTTTTCAATTCCTGAGTTCCTGTAGCACTTACCGTAATCACAGCAGATGATGGCCCGTCAATTTCAGGCATTGCAAGCGATAGATCCTGCACTTCCGCGTAACCAGTATGATCAATGCGATCGATTGTATCGGTCAAATCAGTGTGTATGATATGTCCTATTAGCAATATGCTCACGGTCTCGCGAAGCCTCATTTTTCCCATACGCACAATTACTACGTCACTTTTTTCAAGCCTTCCTCGAAGATCGTCAAGCTTTTTTTCAGCCATCTCAAAAACGACAAAGACCGGAATCGTATTTCTAAGGGTTTTTTCATCGTGGTGATGAATGACGCTCATGATATTGCCGCCCAGATCCGATATGGGGGTTAAGACGTGGACGAGCTGCCCCGGCGAATCTTTTAGCTCCAAGTCCATAGAAATTCTCATTTTCTCACTCCAGACCTTGCATTATATTAATATGGCTAAACTAATAATCCTTTTCAATAGATAGAAATGTCTGACTATGAAAACTTGATGAAGATAATTAAGCAGCGCCGTTCGATAAGAGCGTACCGAGAGGATGACGTAAGCCATGAAGGTTTAAATAAGCTGCTTGAAGCAGCGCAACTCGCGCCCTCAGCTGGAAACCTTCAAGCACGCGAGTTTATTGTTGTTAAAGATGCACACATGAAACACCAGCTTTCTGAGGCCGCACTCGGGCAGTTCTTCATAACAAAGGCACCGCTCGTGCTTGTTGGGTGTGCGAATATTGGTCGTTCGCGTAGAAACTATGGCGACAGAAGCGAGCTGTATGCAGTTCAAGATGTTACCATAGCAGCAGCTTATATTCAGCTTGCGGCAGAGAGCATGGGGCTTTCAACGTGCTGGATTGGGGCTTTTTATGAGGAGAAAGTGAGAAAGTTATTAGAGTTGCCTCTTGACATACGGGCTGTTTTAATGCTCCCGGTCGGATATCCAGACGAGGTACCAAGTCCAACAATCAGAATGGATATCAAGCGGTTTACTCATGAAGAGCGGTGGAGCTAGGTTATCGACCAGTATTAACAACTATAGTTATGCGTGTCGCGGTCAGAATGTGAATGTTCTTTAACTTATGAAATTTTTGATATTGATCCAATGAAGATGAAGATACTGGTATCATGAATGAAGTAATAGCAGATGCATGTTCAGAGATAATAGACGGAATCTTAGTAGGCGCTATTACACGGGAGAACCTACAAAATATAAAGATCGAGGTATCAAAGCGTTTCGGATTGTCACTCCTCTTAAGCAACTCTCAGATCTATAACGCAGCAGATCCACAAAAGCGAAAGCTGCTTCAAGAAGTCCTTCAGAGGAAACCAGTGAGGACTGCCTCAGGAGTGGCCGTAATCGCGGTTATGACCTCGCCACACCCATGCCCTCACGGGCGGTGTGTCCCTTGTCCTGGTGGGCCACCTTTCGACACTCCTCAAAGTTACACGGGACTCGAACCAGCAGCGAAGAGGGGCATACAACATGAATACGACCCATATAAACAAGTAAGAGCACGACTTGATCAATTGCAACAGACAGGACATCCAATAGATAAAGCAGAATTAATAGTGATGGGTGGCACCTTCACTGCAAGAAAATTCGAATACCAAGACTGGTTTATACGTCGATGTCTGGACGCTATGAATGATTTTCCAAATGGATGTACGCCTCGATTACGGGTTTTAGAGAACGTACTTAAGCAAAATGAATCAGCTAAAATAAGAAATGTTGGGATAACATTTGAGACGCGCCCCGATTTTTCTCGGATTTGCCATGTAGATCGAATGCTTGCGCTTGGTGGTACTAAAGTTGAGCTTGGCGTCCAGAGCATTGACGATTCAGTGCTTCAAGAAATAAATAGGGGCCATACTGTAGCTGCCTCAATAGAAGCAAATAGAGTTTGTAGAGATAGTGGTCTGAAAGTCGGATTTCACATAATGCCTGGACTACCTGGCTCGGATCTTGATTCGGACCTAAAAATGTTCAAAGCTTTATTTAGAAAAGAACGATTCTGCCCCGATTATCTTAAGATCTACCTCACACTCGTTACTGAGGGGACGAAGTTACACGAGCTATGGGCAACGGGGAAGTATAAGCAGATTGAACTAAAAGACGGGATCGAGTTGGTTGCCAACGCGAAAAGAATGCTACCGAAATGGGTCAGGCTACAAAGAGTTCAGAGAGATATACCAGCATGTAAGATCATCTCCGGAGTTACAAAAGGAAATTTGCGGCAACTTGCGCGCGAACGGCTCACTGAACTAGGTGGCAGCTGTCAGTGTATTCGCTGTAGAGAGATTGGACTTAAGTACATAACAGAAGTAGACGATATAGAGCTGAATATGTTAAAATATCACGCTAGCGGCGGCGTTGAGTACTTCATATCATATGATGGTATAAAAGACGACGTTGAAGCTTTAATCGGTTTTTTGCGTTTAAGATTCCCGCATCAGCCACATAGACCAGAAATTGATCACAATACAGCATTAATTCGTGAACTCCACGTGTATGGGGCAATGGTAAACATCGGCGAAGAACCCAACGGGCAATGGCAGCACAGGGGTTTTGGATCAAAGTTGCTTCGCAAAGCTGAGGAAATAGCGATTGATGCCGGGAAGGATAAACTGTGCGTAACAAGCGCAGTGGGGGCTAGGCAGTATTATCGAAGGCACGGCTATGAACGTGATGGTCCGTATATGACCAAGTCCTTGAGTTAGTTAGAGCAAACATTTTTTGGTTATGTTAAAAAGCATTAATCATATTAACCTTCTGAAACTTCGTTTAATTTAAAATTAAATGATTGTTTAGGAATCATTGAGAGAACCATCATACATGACCGTACCAATGACCCTGATTACGTTTCAAAAACCCCCTTAAAAAGGTTAAGCCGCGGTCGTCGTATTGTTTTCTGTTGATACTGCCCCTTGATATTCTCTGCGAAGTACTTGAGATCGGTCTTTTCTTGATTCAACCCTAGTGAACTTAAAAATCCCTCATAGATCTCGGCTGAAACGCCAGAATATTGATAGATACTTGAGTCACAAAATTCTATTTCAAGCGTTGACGTCTCACTATCATATCCAACCGCTCGTACGCTAACAGAAACAACTATCTCACGTTCCATACAATTAACTCGCAGTTTTCACAAATAAATTTATCTGTATAGTCCCGATATTACCACAAAAAACCATATAAGACCCTAAATATGGTATTCGGAAAGAAATTGCAATGCTGAAAATATCGAACTTATGATGTCGAAATATCGTCGACGATTGAAGAAGGACACTTCCTCAACGCTTGCTGAGGTCTGATGCTCTGCTGCACCAGAACAACTCAATCACAATAACATCAATTGAGTAGTCTCAACACCAATAAATTAAAAACAAAAACCTAAATCGCATATTTCCAATTGAAGAGATGAAGAATAAATTTTAGGTGATCTGTCATCGGTACGAATCCTTATTTAAAGGAGGTCTATTTTGGCATTCCAGAAAAATGCCATGCTTTGCGGCCGTGAAAGTTTGTTTGGAAATTTTTAACCATTAGAGATATCTTTACTATTTTTAAGAAACATAACTTTATGTTAATAACGTTCAGGTGACAAACTGTGATAGACAAATATGATAAAGATGAGGGCATTAAAAAGGTAATGATAGAAAGCGGACTACAGTTTGATTATTATTATTCGGTCGTTAAAGAAGACGCATTTGACAGATACTCAAACTTCATTTACTTAGTTATCAAAAGAGTCAACGAACCAAACAGAATAATAAGGAGGGCGTATCTTGTGCCATTTATGCTGCTTGATGAATTCTTTAGGTCAGTAAACCTTACAGGAGAAAGATTGGTCCATATCGAACCAATAACTATGGATATGGTAGCGGCAATAAAACAAGACCTAAGACTAGATCACACACCAGCTAAAGACTGACTTATCAGTCGTCCCTAATAGTTTACATTATTTCTGTCAAGGTACTCGATGATTTGGGGTATCATCTCTGCAAGCGAGAGTGTCACTCGAGAAATTACGAAATGATCAAGCGCCTTCGTTGCATCTTCCCCAAAGATGTCACTTAAGATTTTTAAATCAGTGCTGATGTCATTTCTTAAAGATGCAATATAGTTGTCGGAATAATCGTCTCCCTTTTGGTTCATATTTAATAGTAGCTAGTAGCAATTATAAAGTTGTTCCCAGCGTTTATTCACTTTATTTGAAATTGTTGCCGGTGGTCAAAACTTATTTATACGTCAGTTTAAAATCAATAATAACGTCAGTCTCTTTTCTAGGAGGGTATTACATCTTAGGCAAGCGAACATTAACTTCAATGATTCTAGTATCACTCAGTCTAGTCTTAGTCTCAACGGTAGGTCATGCACAATCGCCAGTCGTAACCGTTGAACCACCTGTCGCATCTCCGATACCGTCGCCCTCTCCTATAGCGACTCCTAATCCTGTTGCCTCAGCGACGCCGTCATCCACCCCAACCAACGCAACAAATCCAACACCTACTGTTATCGTGTCTAATACACCAACCCATCTGCCAATTTCATCAGCTTCTCCGTCTGCACCCGAGTCTGCTCAACCTCAGTTTTTAGGAGCAAATCCGACCCTGTCCGGTGCGTTAATTATCGGCCTTATAGCCGTAGCACTTATGATAGGCATTTACTACGCCACAAGGAGGATGTAAACCCGTGCCAATGCCACCAAGACGCCATAAAGCTCTCACAGAGGATGATGTGTGGAGCAAGATTTTGGAATTAGACTTGAAGAAGGTGGAAATAAGCCATGAACGTCACGTGTGGCATATAAAATCAATGTGGAGTGGACTTACGGGGCTGCTCGTTGCAGGATGGCTCTCCGTTACAGCCCAGTACTTCTCAGGTAATCAATTGTTTGTCCAGAACTACAACTATATGATCGTTGCCGGGATACTGCTTCTCTCTATAGCCCTTTGTTACGGTTTGATGTGGATCGGAGTAATTAAGGAGTACAAAAAATTTGAGCGTACAATTAACGACAGGATTGACTACTACGACGCTCTTTTAAACGATGGAAAGAAAGTCGCTTTATTAGATCGGTAAAAAATTAGAACCTCTTTCTAGCCACTCCTCCATTTCCGTTTCTGTACATCACTTCATCATAATCAAACTCATTAAAGCCATTATCGCTATTTCGTTTCGGTGTATCATATTCGATTAAAAATGCGCCTTTAATTAAAATCATCCCCGCTATGATAGCAACCACTGCAACAATGACTATTGTCGGGACATACCCGATGATTTCAAGTATGATTCCAAGCACCCCAAAATACCACGCCAGCACCGTAGCTCCAGCAAATAAAAGAGTTATGCCTGTTACGTATACTAAAAAGGGGCCCACTCTCGTAAGATATCACCCTACTGTCGTTTTGTTAAGCCCTTTAATATCTCAAGAACTTCACTTGCACCGTTTATCTTCACTGGCCCGTAAACGAAATCTAACAGTGCCGCATGGCCCCTTTTGCCTATAGTTACAGCCGGGGTTCCTTTATATTGTATCTCTATGCTCAAGCCCTCTTCATCAAGCTCGCGAGCAATAGATCCGAGCCCCTTAACAGCACTTAATGCAGATGAGATCATTCTATCAAGTCTTTAATGTGACTCAACCAGCAATACTCCTAAACTGTTCTACAAGATGCCCGAGGTTGTCGGGCTCGAGTATATTAATCGATAATGTGCTGCCTTCTTCTTCCACCTTTATTTCGACGGTCGGCACATCTTTTACTTTTAGCACAAACTTTGTATTGTTTTCGTAGATGATTTGGAGGTACTGCTTGCTTGATTTAATAATATCTCTTATCCTATCAGAATTCATCATTTCAGATGCCATGGTGGCTCACCTTCAACATTGCTTTGATGATAAATAGAAGTAATAGTTAATTAACATAACTGGGCTATCGGTTAAAAACATCGAGAATCAATATTCGTTTGAGTTTGAACATGCCGCTTAATTCATTTACCTTTTATCGCACATTTCTTCCTAAACTTAGTGAACTCACTGATCTAATCGTTTTGTCATTTGACAATTCGCTTTCTAAAGACTTACAGGAATAGATTGAATTTGATGCCCCGCAACTTTATTCATAGTGGCAATTTCTACTCACGTCCTTACACGCAAAAACCAGAGCTAAGGACGAAGGAGCGCGTATTAATGCTTCAAGAGAGATTAAGCAACGATAAAACACAAGGGCTAATGACATTAAATATTCCCGTGTCCCACGATCTAACGATCCCATACTGGTTGCAACCTGAGGACAAACGTGTTAAAGCCCTTAATGCAAGTTTTAGCGCAGCGCTGTGGGCACAAGATGCTGCTAAAAATCCTGAATTGCTGTACGCAGGCTATGAAGTAGGCACTTTTGAGGATGCCCTGTACATCTTTGATAAATCGCTGGAAGCCGGTCTCACGCGTTTATCTGGAGGATTTGGTCTCTTCACTCGATCGATGAAATATCGATCAGTTGATAGGTTAAAGCAATTCGAGGTGCTGGCAGCTTTTAATGCTATTTTGGACGAATTTGATGATGCTGAGTTTCACGCCTCTGGCGGAAGCTCCGCGAACGTCCTCGAGTTGTTGGCATATTCAAACGTAGCGTCAGCGGATGGCTCAAGCTCAGTTCTCTCTGGACTTGCTTATGGCTCGGTCATTAACAAAAGTGGAAAAGCAGAGCGTGTCAATAGAATAAAGAAATGGAGATGTTCCTGTGAATTTTGTGCAAACTACACGCGACCTCTAGATGAGCTTAAAATGTCGGTCGAGGCAAGAGTCAAACATAATATCTACGTTCTGCGGGACTCTGAACGCACTATAAATCAAGCATTAAGAGACAACACGATAGAAGAGCTCACAGAAAATCGTTTGAAAACCTACAACAACGCTAACCTATGGAAGTGTTACGAGATGATGAAACGAAAAAGAGTGAAGGCGTAGAGATCTTGTTAAAAGCCGTGATGTTTGACTGGGACGGAACGCTTTACGATTCCGTAATGCTCAACTACAAAAGCTATCTTGAGGTTATGAAAGCATTTGACCTTCCGCAGATTACAGTAAAAGAATTTAGAGGAAAAGTACGTCCGAACTACCACGAGTTCTACTTGTTACTAGGCATACAACGCAAAGACTGGGAAATAGCAGATCAGATTTGGATGAACCATTACTCACAATACCAACCTGCATGTAGTTTGTTTAAAGGCGTTATTACCGCACTGACGCAGATAAAAAGAATGCATTTGAAAATCGGATTGGTATCAAGTGGATCAAGAAAAAGAGTTACATCTGAGCTATGCGAACAAGGGCTTTATGAAATGCTTGATATAATGGTGTTCGGCGACGATGTCGGGTTTGAAAAGGGAAAACCTGAACCAGATACGTTAGAGCTAGCAATGAAGAGGATTTATATGACGCCTCAGCACGTATTATACGTTGGGGACATGGTAGAAGATGTGCAAATGGGTAAAAAGGCAGGAACAAAGACGGCAGCAGTTCTCTCGGGCTTTGCCACCCTCGAAATGTTAAGACGAGCAGAGCCAGACGTTATCGTAGATGATGCTAGCTTACTTCCAGAAGCATTAAAAAATTTATTTGATGATTAAAGGCAAAGCCTCCAATCATCACTCAACTGTGACGTGCGATTTTTTCTCTTCAGGCTCGACCCTGTTGAGCTTCACTTCGAGAACCCCGTTTTTGTACGTGGCCACAGCACTTTGTGGATCAACTTTTGCAGGAAGTTCAATGCTTTCTGAATACTTCCTCAAACTATTTTGAGCGCTAATATCGAGATTATTCGGCGTAGCGTCAACTCGAATGTCCTCCTTTGATACGCCAGGTATCTCGGCGATAACGCAGATCTGACTCTCCGTTTCTATCACATCGACGAGTGGTTTCCGCTCTTCCTCCATTCGCACTTTCCTACCAACAGGTTGAATGTTGCCAAATTCTCTTATTTCGGGTTCCTCACCTGGATGTTGCGTTACGGAGAACCCATATATGAAAGGCTGGTATGTCTGGCCTTCCTGTAGGTCCTTCAACATGCGCTCCATGATCTCATCAATATCGAAGTTTGAGCCTAAGAAGTCATCAAAAAAGCTTCTCCTCTTTCTGACCATATTGTTAACCTCCATTTATTTTTTACTCACCTATAACCGCATATACATCACTATGCATAACCCGCGTATTCAGGTTTTGCGATCCTCTCCTTCGGCATTTCCTCCTCAGTGACAGAGAATCGTGCAAATTCGCCAGCTATTTTCTCGTACTGCTTCAACACATCGAGTGAAGCTGTAGGTTTTACGCGATTTATTGCAGCGTAGAGGTGATCTCTTGTTATTTTTATGTTTTTCACGTTCTCGTTGACCTGTTCAACCGTCATATTTGCACGTATAAAGTCTCTCAGAGCAAGCATCGCAGCTTCCCTACACACTGTCTCAATGTCAGCTCCGACATACCCCTCAGTGTCTTTCGCAAGTTGTAATATGTCAATGTCATCTGCAAGCGGTTTTTCCTTGAGATGAATCTTGAATATTTGCTCGCGACTGGAAGCGTTTGGTGGAGGGAGGTACACTAACCTATCGAGTCTCCCGGGTCTCATGAGGGCTACATCAACGATATCCGGTCGGTTTGTCGCACCAATGACCACGACATCCTTTAGTTCCTCGAGACCATCAAGTTCAGTAAGGAGCTGACTGACTACTCTCTCCGTGACGTGTGAATCAAAACCTGTCCCTCTTGTAGGGGCTATAGCGTCTATTTCATCAAAGAGGACTATCGTGGGAGCTGACTGCTTTGCTCGTCTAAATGTCTCTCGCACTCCTTTTTCTGATTCACCAACCCACTTACTCAGAAGTTCTGGCCCTTTTATGCTAATAAAATTAGCCTCACTCTCATTAGCCACTGCCTTCGCAAGTAAAGTTTTCCCTGTACCAGGAGGACCAAATAGTAAAACACCTTTAGGAGGCTTCGTATGGATGGCGTCAAAGGTCTCTGGGTATTTTATCGGCCACTCCACCGCTTCTCGAAGCTCCTGCTTCGCCGCTTCCAGACCGCCTATATCTTCCCATTTTACGTTAGGGGCCTCCACGTAAACCTCCCGCAATGCTGAGGGCTCAATGTTCTTTAGCACATCATAGAAGTCCTCGGCATCCACCTGGAGCTTGTCAATTATCTCCTGAGGGATTTCACCCTCAATGTCAATATCAGGAAGGATGTCTCTTAGAGCGCGCATAGCTGCTTCTTTGCAGAGCGTAGAGAGATCAGCTCCAACAAACCCGTGGGTAATTTTCGCTAGATCCTCAAGTTTCACATCCTCAGAAAGCGGCATCCCTCTCGTATGAACGTGGAGTATTTGGAGTCTGCCCACTCGGTCAGGAACGCCGATTTCGATCTCTCTGTCGAAACGGCCGCCACGTCTCAAAGCTGGATCTATTGCATCTGGCCTATTTGTAGCTGCGATAACGACTACTTGCCCCCGTGTTTCCAAGCCATCCATGAGCGAGAGCAGCTGCGCGACGACCCTTCGCTCAACCTCACCCGTCACCTCGCTTCTCTTTGGAGCAATGGCATCCAACTCATCAATGAAGATTATAGCAGGAGCATTTTCAGATGCCTCCTTAAATATTTCCCTTAAGTGCTGTTCGCTTTCACCGTAAAACTTGCTCATGATTTCCGGGCCGCTAATATTTAAGAAATATGCGTCCGTCTCATTGGCGACCGCCTTGGCCATCAGGGTCTTTCCTGTGCCCGGAGGGCCGTGTAACAGCACTCCTTTTGGAGGATCGATGCCGAGCTTCTGAAACAGTTCAGGGTGTCGCAGCGGAAGCTCAATCATCTCTCGAACCAATCCAAGCTCCCTCTTAAGCCCACCTATATCTTCGTAGGTGACATCCGAGACGGCTCTCTCCGTCCCAGCTGGTACTTTCTCCTTAAGTACAATCTGCGTATCTTTGCCGGCTATTACTACGCCTGAGGGTGAGGTGGCCGCTATGACGAACGTGAGGGGGTTTCCTAACATTTCAATCCTTAACGTTTCACCCTTTTGAACGGGACGCCCTTCTAAATATCTCCTGAGATAGTCCTCTCCGCCTACAATACGCACTGGTTGCGTAGGAGCAATTGTGATTTTTACCGCAGGATGAGCTTCAGCCTTTCTAATGATTACTTTATCATCTATTCCTACATGCGCGTTGCTTCTGATGTTCCCATCTATTCTGATGATACCAAGACCTCGGTCTTCATTATACGCAGGCCAAACTACAGCACTTGCCTTACTCTTTCCTGCTATCTCGATTATATCTCCGCTCACTAAACCGAGTTCTTTCATTGCATCCATATCAATGCGGGCTATCCCGCGCCCTGCATCTCTGTGGTATGCTTCTACTACCCGTAATGTTATTTCTTTAAGCATCTGTCAATCTCTCCGTTCTCTCTCGTTCTTACAAAACGATGATAATTAATGAATTTTTCTCTTTTTTTACTTGGTAAACCAATATCTACTGTCGTCAACACTCTTGATTATCCCTTGTTTTTCGAGCCTTAATAAGTGTTCAATTATGACTTGATGATGCATCGAAAGACCTTTAGAGAGGCGTTCTACTTCCTTAGGACCGGTCATCATAGCTGCAAGTATATCAAAGTCGATAAAGTCGTTTGCTATTGTTCCTATCTTCCTTACCCCCTTATCCATGATCTCTGTCATCATTAGTTGTACTCGTTTTTGGGCGTAAGAAAGGTCCCGACTTGCCCGCCTCAGCTGAGCAAGAGTTTCAGCGAGATCAGTCAAACTTCGCGTCTTTATCGTAATTTGATCAACGGAGGGGTGCTCGATCCTCTCCGGCTCTGTCGTATCGATCCCTATAGCTTCTGCACCATATGTAAACGGCGTAACCATGACTTCGAGTCTGAAGTTCTCTGCTATGTGAAAATATTTCCGACGCCGTTCGTCAACAAAGAACGCAATCATTCCTGCCCTCTCAAGCATATTAAGATGACTTATTACCGCTTTCGGTGCCACATGAAGTCTCTCAGAAATTTCTGTGACATAAAATGGCCTGAGGGAGAGCAATTTGAGGATACTTCGTCGGTTAGCATTGCCAAGTATATCCAGTATTTTGGCCTCGTCCATTTATATACCTCAACAGTTGTGTCCTTAGACCTTGTAATTATAATGTTAAGACTACACTAACCTAAAGTTAGTGTTTACACTATATAAATATTTGTTTCACAGGCTCTGGTGTCTCTTCGGTTGATGCCCTTGGTGTCTTTGCGGTTGGTGGGTCGGTTGATTTCTTAAAAACAATAAATAACATATATTCTAATCTGTTTTTTATTATTTGTTATCTCGTAAAATCATAAAAGTTGAGAAAATGGTAACAGAAGACACTAAAAGGGAGAACGATTTGCAGTTAATATCTGATGAACTAAAACGTCAGTTTGATTTACTAATGCGGGTCGATGATTCCCATAACGTCAAATCAGGTATTATATTAGGGTTTATCATGGTTATTATTATTCAAATAACGTTGACAACGGAATTTCTTAATGCAGTAACAACAAAACCAGTTGCTTTTGCTATCTTCATAATTGGATTTTTGGCCATGATAAGTTCTTTTTGTTTAGGTATTAAAGCAGTCTATCCAAAAACTTATAAATTTGGTTATAAAATCTTAAAGTTGGCGCGATTCTGGAAGGATAAAAAGGAAAAAGACTATACTAAAAATATATTCGGCATGATGTTGAAAGCTTATAACGAAGATACTAAAATTATTCAAAGCAGAGCTAGATTTATTCAAAGTATGTTATGGGCATTCTCGATAGGATTAGTATTTATAATATTGTCGAGAATAAGCCCATGGTGAGACAAATTGCCTGATGAAGATGATGAGGTTATAGATAGTTTCATTGACGATGACGCTGAGATGGAAGAAGTACTCAAAGAAGATGAAGATTAAGCAAACTTTTTATGTTATTTTTTCACTCTTTCCGCTATCCTTAATCAATCCTAAATTTTTATGAAAAAATAGTTAACTTATAAAAAAAGCAGCATTATTTTAGGCTTATTTTATACATCTCAAGTTACACATAATTTTAAATAACTTTCAACGTATTTCTTGTTTTAATGCCTTTAACTAACGAGGAGTTAGAACAGTTAGAAAAGGATTATTTTGACCAAATATACTTTTATCTTAGATTTAACCAACAAAGGATGTTGTGGGGATTAGAGTCAAAAAATAACATCAGAGATGATTGGTGGGATAAATTTACTAATAGTGAAAAACAAATATCGGAATTTGCAAGGGGCACAGAAAGAATTTTTTATTGGCTTTTAACCACTCTTTGGATGCCAAATTCCTCACCTATAAGCTCTGACTTATTTTTTGAATCGTGTAATGCCTTTATCCACATTGATATCAAAACAGCAAAAACCGATAATCAATCTGACTATAAAGGCAAAGTAGCTCTCAGTAAAAATCAAACAAGTTATGATGCAGATAAAACTCAAACTGGCACACCAACTCAAATAAACCCTAGCCTTCCGCAATATTACGACAAAGGCGGAGAAAATGAAAAACCATGTCTGACTTACATCATACAACTTATTCACAAACCCATTACATTTGATATTACAGCTATACTCCTAATATCTGTGCCAAATGGTCAATTGTACAGTGTTTATAAAAATGGCATAGTTGGTGCGGGAAAAGGTAAAGGTGTGTCTATGCGATATGAATACAAAAATAACTTCACATTCAATACGTTATCAGGCACTCCCCATAGGGTTGAATTTATTTATTTCAACCCTAATTATGGGCTCTCCACATACGATATTACGACTTGTCAAGAAATAACCTATGAAGTGCCGCAAAATAACTCAATAAAAATCACTTAATTGTGTATTCTTTTCGGTCAAAAATCTTCTATGCATAATCTCAACATAATCAGGATTAATCTCAATCATTATTGATTTTCTGCCTAACTCCATTGCAACTTTTCCGGTAGTTCCACTGCCTGCAAAATGGTCTAAGACGACTCCATTAGGTGGGCACGCCGCTTGTATTATCCTCCGTACTAATTCCTCTGGAAATATTGAAAAATGCGCCTCTTTAAATTTATCAGTCTGTATCGACCACATATCGCCGGGATTCTTGCCTAAAGGACTCTTTTTTACCGCTTGTAAGACGTACCAAGTTTTAGTCATTCTTTCATCGTAGCGGTCATCAAAGCCTAATATTTCTTTTAATTTAATCCAATCCTTGGGTGAAGGCAGCGACCTACCACCTCGGTCTAGCCTAAACCAATGTCCCGCAGTATAACTATACCCCAATAATTTGTCGATTTCTTCAATACTAAGTCCTTTTTGCTCTCTCCAATCTCTTAAGAATGAAATTATTTCAATCTCATCGTTGTCTGTAGGCTTGAAAATTCGTTGTTTTGAATAGAAATATCCGTTTACGGAAGAACGCGCTCCGGGGGATGCGCCGAGATTTATTTTTTGCCCTAGGAACTTGCCATTATAGTCTTTTTTGTAAGCTTCTAACCGGTGTTTAACCTGTTTATACTCTTCTTCTGTTACCGTGATAGGTAAATCTGGAGGGATATCAGGCTCTTTTGTCTTATGTTCTACCCTTATCGCATCTAAGTTAAAATAATATTTTGGCGCGAGATAGGTTCCTGTATCTTTCACGAAAAAGAAAACAGGCTCCCAAGTGTTGGAACATCTGTCTAGGAGGGGTGAAGGCATGTGGTTGGGTTTATACCATACAATCTGATTTCTTAAAACCCATTCATTTTTCTGCATTTCAAAAGCTAGTCTAGAAGGTATCAAAAGAAGCTGCTTTTTCTTGCTGTTATATTTGTCTCCTATGTTTAGAAAGAAAGAACCAGTGTCTTTTAAAACTCTCTTTAATTTATTAGAAATTGTCAGCAGTTTGTTTATATATTCCTCTGGGGTAGCTTCTCTCCCTATCTGATTTTCTATTCCATAATCTCTTTGCTGCCAATAGGGCGGAGATGTTATGATTAAGTCAATGCTTTTTTCAGGTAAAAGATTAATTATGCTTAATACATCACCATTAAGGACATAAGGCGTGATTTCTTCGCTTTTTAAGTATTTTTCTAAGTCCTCTTTACCTGTTGTTACATTTTGTTGCATTTATCGTCTAAGTTTAGATTATTTCTTTTTTCGTGGTCTATTCCAGTAAGGGCTTTTACACTTCGGGCACACCCTCGGCTCTTCTTTCTCTCTCCGGGGAGGCCACACATGCTCGCAACGTTCGCACTTGAACGCCGTTATTTGTATTGTCGCCATTATACTTATCCTTAATATATCATTCTTATATAACTTTTGCTCTATTATCAACAAGTATATATAATAGTATACCTATTAGTAATATACTAATAGGTGATTAAAATGTACTCCCACACAACCCCACAACAATCTGCTCGAATCCTACGCGGTCAATCCATGATTGAAAAAGGTTTTGAACCTACACAGCTTGATAATAACACTTTTGAAGTCCCCTCACAATCTGGGAACGGACTGTATACAGTTCTACATAAATATAACGCTTGGACTTGTGACTGTCCCGATTTTACGTATCGTCATGTTGAATGTAAGCATATTCACGCTATCCGTTTTTGGCAGACGTTAAAAGAGAAGTTAACGATTGAACACCTAAAAGAATCAAAACAAGTGTGGGCTGAGGTTGAGGCTGCAAGAGATTATGAGCATTTAGATTGTGTGTATTGTGGTAGCGAGAATATTATCAAGAACGGGACAAGAAAGTCCAAGATAGGAATTAAGACAAGAATGTGGTGTAAGCATTGCAATAGAACGTTTACACTTGAATCAGAAGCTGGGTTTGAAAGAATGCAAGTTACCTCTAAAATGGTAACCGTTGCGTTAGACCTTTACTTTAAGGGCACGTCCTCAAGAAAGATTGTCGACCATTTAGACCAGTTCTACGAACGAACAGTAAATCATGCAACGGTGTTGGATTGGGTTCATAAATATGGTGAAATTATAAGCCGTTATGCGGAAACGCTACAACCCGAACTTGGCGACATTTGGCATGCTGACGAAATGAAGATTAAAACAAAGCGTGACGATTGGTCGTGGTTGTGGAACGTGATGGATAGCCAGACGAGGTTTTTAGTAGCAAACTTAGTAACAAAGAAGCATGAAGTCGGGGACGCTCAAGGCGTGTTTAAGGAGGCACGACAATCGGGAAAACCGGAATTGCTAATCACAGACGGCTTACAGTCGTACCACAAGGCGTTTAACAGGGAGTTTTATGATATGTATAAGACAAGCGAGCATGTGAGGGCAGAAGGGTTGACGGCAAGAAGTAATAATAACAGGGTCGAGCGGTTGCATAATACGATTAGGGAAAGAACCAAAGTTATGAGAGGGTTGCATAACGACAAGACTGCGACGGCGTTTAATGACGGATTTAAGGCGTATTATAATTTTATAAGACCACATCAAGCGTTGAACGGTAAGACGCCGGCAGAAGTGGCGGGGATTGATTTGAAATTAGGAAAAGACAAGTGGAAAGAATTAATTAAACAAGCGGCGAAAATCAAAGGCTCAGCCACATTTTAATTAAATATTATTCATTAAGGTGACAGAAAAGAATTCTCTTCTCTTTTCCTTTAAATACTACATCGAAAGTGTTTAAAAAGTCAAGACCGAGATATGCAGTCAAATTTGGTTTCTTTGCTGGATAACTATCTTTTGTATCTATCACTAATATTTTGATTTTTCTTTCTACTTCGCCTATTCGGCAAAAAGTGAGGTATATATCAGCATTAACATCATGCCCATTAGCTAATTGTATAGTCGTTTGACCTCTAGTTACTTTCCGAGCTTTTCCTAAATTTAATTTGCAACGTCGTAAAAGCGGCTTAGGGATAACTAATGCAGACGTACAACCAGTATCTACTAATGCACGAATATCTCTTTTAGAATCAAGTGGGCCCACTGATATATCTATCAGCGGTCTTGACGCATGCTCACCATCATCGAAATATTCACATATATGAAAAGGTTCAGTTAAGTCCACCATAGTCTAAAACTTGAATAAGTAGCTATGACCTACTCTTTTAAAATCGAATTGCTCTTTTCCTGTTTCTTCAATAGCGCGGTCGTATGCTTCATCAAAAGTATCGCCTATGCCTACTACACGACTCAAATCGACATCTATAGCCACTATTTTTCCAAAATATTCTTGCTCAAGCTCTTTTTTAAAACGGTTGTAGACACGGTCAGCTTTCGTGACAGGCTTTTTCTTACGTGTTTTCTTCTCTAGCTTACCTATTCTGTCTATAAATTCATTCCTTAAATTATCGAGGTCTTTTTTTGTTACAACATTAGCGCTGTTGAGATATACGAGCTTTATATCGTCAGATGTAACTTCTCTGTGAGATGACTTGACAAATATCTCCCTCTCAATTTGAGCTTGAGCATTTTGGAGAGCTAAATTCACTTTAATATACGGGTTATCTGAGGTTAAAAAACTCTTACCTATAATGTGACCGCCTTGTAATAATCCTGAAAATGTCATTGTTCTAATTCCACTTGAAATAAGTTCTTGATAAGTTTTTCGGGGGCTTCTAATTCTTTGTATTCGTTCTTTAGGAAATCGGAATGAATTGGACGCATATAGTCTTTATAGCAATATATCATTTCTGCCCCTATATCAGAATAGATACCTAACACATACTTTTTATCTTCTTGTATATATTCGAATATTATCCCAATAGGATTTAAAAGTTGATTAATACTTTTAGATAATCTAGCTCTTTTATTAAGTTCTGCTAACCGTTCTTCTCCAATTATTTGTTTGCTCAAATTTTTTGTACTCTCTCCTCTGCATACCATCTTTGAAGTTATAATTTTAGATTCTTTTGCTCTACCACCCATTTCAAAGTTGATATAGTCTATTATACTGTTCACTACTTGATTAACGAGTCCAATATTTTCATTTGGATTAACCAAATTTGTCTCAATAGACAACTTTTGTAAACAGTTAATATTAACATCAAATTGGTCTGAACTTAGAATTACGCGCCTTTTTGTCTTATTCGACTTAAAATTAACATATTGTTTATTTTCAGAACCACCTATGGTTTTAAAGAACTTGAGAATATCAGAATCCTGTATAAATTTAGAAATCTTGTTGAATATTTCATTCTTGCTTCTAATATCCTCTGGTGTGTCAGGAAAAATTATTTCACAACTCATAGAGGTCTGTGTTTTTGATTTCTGCAGCATCTTTTCAATTTTTTTATTCTTACTTGTGTACTTAAAAGTTTTCGGTATTAATTTTATAGTTCTATGCTTAAACTGCAAATCAACCGACACACCAACCGCAAAGACACCAAGGGTATCAACCGAGTTTCCACCAGAGCCGTTTCACAGGCACTGCTGAAACTCCGGTGAAACCTAATTGCCAAAACTGCTGAATTTACGGTTGCTGAATCGGTTGGAAATTATAATAAATAGCCGGTTACGCAGCATGAAGAAGGCAAAATGACTCTAAAAATCTTTCCGGGGAATTTTCGAGTAAAGCACCATGCCGCGCAACCAAAATAGATTATTGGTTATAATAAAGCATAAATATTTCGTTATGTGGCATTGGTGTATCCTCGGTTGATAACACTGGTGTCTTTACGGTTGGTGGGCCACTGATTTCTTAAAAATGATAACGTATTAATGTTAAGAAAAAAGTTATTTTAAATTATCTCAAAATCGTAACAATTAGCTACGCGATATTGAGTGAACGGGTGTGCCACAACCAACAAGTTGCACCCGCTCTTAGAGATTTGACCTAAGAGACCATACCGCGCAGCTAAATTATAAAAGTGTTTCAATAAAATATAAATCTTATGTAGCTTTAAAAAAAGAGCGCTATTTGAAGTTTATTTCTATTATTTTCCAAAGCCAAAACTGCTGAATTTGAGGTTGCTGAATCGGTGAAGATGTATGTAAGGTATACCTTACAGCGGATAGCATTATTTACAGATGATATTTCGTATACCAAATTTTCGTATACCAAATAATAATAAAAGTTTAGCAGTCTCAACTTTCAGTTTTCGTATACGCAACACTGTTGAAAACACGCTTGATACAACTGTTGAATTTGCGGTTGTTGAGGCGGTTGGTGTGTCGGTTGATTTTTGACAAAATAACAACATTTTAATGTTAGGAAAAATCATTCTGAATTATCTTAAAATTGTAAGAATTGGCCACGCGGTTTGGGGTCGGGTCAATGGACTCAAAAACCCGCTTTAAGGAATTTCGCCGCAAAGAAACCAGACTGCGTGACTAAAGTGCTATATTAACGGCAATTAAGCATAAATGTTGCGCATGCGCAACAAGTGACAATGTAATAATAAGAGCTACGCGGTAGGAGCGTCGGGATAATGAAAAAACCCGTTCTTGAGAAGTGCCAAATCCAAGAAGACACCGCGTAGTTATATAAATATGTCTCTATAAAAATATAAATGTTG